>JAQWOT010000341.1 GCA_029245725.1 SAR324 cluster bacterium
AAAGTTCAGTTTACTAGTAGTTTTGGTAAAGGTTTTTGAATTATTTAATATTTAAAAAAACTAAAGTTCATGAATTTATAAATTTTAAAAAATTTAATTGAAGTTGGCAGTATGAAACATTTAATTCTTCTTGCCATGCTCATTAGTATATTTAAAATTTCGTACGCACAATATGCTACTCCATATCTGGCAACTAATAAGATGCATATCAACCCAATTGGTGCGGTGTTGCGAGAGACTGGTAATTTTCATTATGGCACACTTGACACTGGAAGAGTTTTAAGAGGTGAAATTGGTTTTTCTGCAATCGGCCACACTTACGGCGCTGAAGCTGAATATGTGACAAAAGCAGGTTACATTGACAATACTAACAATACAGTAATGAGTTTTCGTGGCTCATACATTATAGGTGAGTTTTTCACACTTGGTTACTCAAATAAATCACAAAATGGTGATAATAAAACAGAGAATAGTGAATTTGGACTAGGATTAAAAACTCAAGGATTTCACGCGAGTTATCTGTCTAGCGAAAAGAAAGTTGATAATACTAAATATTCCGTAGTAAGTAGCGCAATTGGAATTGTACAAAGTATTTCATTTGCTGAATGGAAATTTGAGTATGCTAGCATAATTGCTAGTGAAGACGCCCATTCCAGTGCTCAAACCGTCTTTGAACTAAGGTCAGATAAGCTAATATTGTTGCTTGAAGTTGAAGATGGAAGTAGTTATGAAAGGCAACTACTAGGATTTGGTTGGGATAATTTAGACGACTTTGCCTTCAGAATGGATTTACATTCTAAAAATTATGAAAATGGTGAAACAGAAGCAGGTTTTAGACTAACAGCAGGTTTCAACTACGATCGTAGAAAAAGCTGTGGTTGTTGAGTTGTTAGCATTCTTTGAGGTATGGAGCGTAACAAGAACAGATTTTTGTCTCTACCATTTAGACTGTTCTAATAATATGCTCCCGTAGTTTAAGTGGATAAAACGTTGGATTCCTAATCCGAAACTCTGGGTTCGAGTCCCGGCGGGAGCATACTCAGATAAAATCGCAATCTATAGAACTTAGCGGGGAAATGGACAGAAATTCAAAATCTTTAGATGGGGAACCGTCATGAAGACCCACTTGCAGCGAGCATGGATATTTGCTCTAGCAGCACTAGGAGTAGCTGAAGTAGCTCGGGCACAGGTGGCAACCCCCTATCTCTCTAGTAATCGCAGTCATATCAATCCGGTTGGAGCCGTTTGGCGGGAAACCGGAAATCTACGCTATAACATGTTGGATGCTGGAAATGTATCCAAGCAGGATATTGGCTTTTCACTCATTGGAGAAAGTGCTGGGGGTGAGGTCGATTTTGTGATTAAAGAGACCTTCGATGGTGGGGAAAATTCCACAAATGGAACTGGTTTCCGAGGTGCCTTTATATTGGGTGAATCATTTGCGATTGGCTATGGGATGGGAACCCACAATGGTGATATTACTAATGAAACAAGCGATTTAGGATTGGGTCTGAAATTTTTTGATAACATTTACGCGAGCTTTCTCTCCCGAGATGGTAAATCAGGAGAGGATAGCTACTCAGTTGCAGGCTTGGGAGCAGGGATCATTTCTGGTAATCCGACAGATCTACAGTGGAAGTTTGAATATGCGAGCCTATCTGCCACTGAAGATGCATATTCGACTTCACTGACCGTGATCGAAGCCAAGACCAATGAATTGAATTTCTTTCTCGAAATGAATGATGGTAAAAACTTTGACGAACAATTACTTGGGTTAGGGTGGGAATATCCGGATAGTTGGGCTTTTGGAGTGGGAATGTACAGTCGTGATTCGGAAAGTGGTTTTA
Organism: SAR324 cluster bacterium; assembly: GCA_029245725.1. NCBI lineage: Bacteria > Deltaproteobacteria > SAR324 cluster bacterium. The sequence continues at coordinate 1,848 of JAQWOT010000341.1, forward strand.
AATTCACGATTGGCTACAACTACAAGAATGTTTCAAGACTAAGTAGTGGAGGTTCACAACCTCAGCAGCAAGAACAGCAACAGCAAGAACCACCACCCGAGGAACAGGCACAGTAATTTAACAGATCGAATATATTTTGAATGACAGAACAGCTTAGATGGAGTGATGGAGTTCCTTGGTCTGTAAGGTTTGAAGATATATACTATTCCCAGAGTGACGGTTTAGCGGAGAGCCGATATGTCTTTCTGCAGGGGAATCGTGTAGCCGAAAAATGGAATAAAAAACATATTTTTCGTATAAGTGAAACTGGATTTGGGACAGGCCTAAATTTTTTGGCGACTTGGCAACTTTGGCGGAAGACCCGAGTTCATGGTAGTTGGTTACACTTTGAATCGACTGAAGGCTTTCCACTGAATAGAAAGCAATTGAAGTTAATCCACCAAGAGTGGACAGAACTGAAAGAACTCTCGGAATTGCTACTGGCTCCAAAGAATACTACCAGTGAATTTCTTAATGATTGGCAGGAGTGGCCGGAAGAAAGGATTACGTTAAGGTTGCATCACGCAGAGGTATTACCAGCACTGCGAGTCATGCAATCAAACCAAGTTGATGCCTGGTTTCTGGATGGGTTCAGTCCCAAAAAGAATCTTGAGATGTGGACAAGGGATGTTTTGCGAGAAGTGGCTCGTATCACTTGTCCTGAAGGAACCTGTGCTACCTACACGGCAGCCAGTCATGTGAGAAAGAGTCTGGAAGACTCGGGCTTTGTGATGAAGAAGATCAAGGGCTTCGCGCAAAAACGCGAGATGTTACATGGATGTAAATTGTAAAAGAGTTAGAACATGGCTCGGGTCTGGGTTCTGGGCGTGGGATCGTTTGCTCATGCAATGGCACAAATTTGTCGAGAAGATGGTGCCGAGGTTAATACTTACCTGACTAGAAATTATGGCCACTATGGAGCCTCTCTTTGTGGAGAGGTTTATGAGGCCCGGAGGCATCCGCAACTGCTAACGCTCTTTGACAAACATCCACCAGATCTAGTGATCCCTATGTCAATTGATTGGCAAACCCAATCATGGGGACCTGATTTGGTACAGTGGGGTATCCCCATTCTCTCTCCGGTTAGAGAAGCTACTCGATTGGAAGTGGATCGGGATTTCGCAATGCGGCTTTGTGAGCAATACGGTATCCCAATACCACGTAGTCACTATGCTAGAAATCGTTTGGAGGCTGAAGAAATTCTTCGCAATGATCCAAGGCCTTATGTGTTGAAAAATCCGATTTGTTCACCCTTCAGTCCAGTACATACGATTGTTTGCGAAACGGTAGAGGACACGTGGGGCTGGATAAGATGTGTTGATTACGCAGAAGGACTTTTTCTCCAGGAGTATCTGGGAAATGTGGAAGCAGGTCACTTCGTTTTCGTGAGCAATGGCGAAATTATTAGCCAGATCAGTAATCAGGAGTACAAGCGAGCCTTCACAGGGAACATGGGGCCTGTCGCTGGAGCTCCCTTAGGAGGGATCGTTGAGCAGGATCCTGCAGATCGGTATGGATTAGCAAAGGATTTAATTCATCCGCTGCAACCGTGGCTAAAGAAAGTGAACTTTCACGGTCCACTGCAAGTCACTGCAATGAGGCAACAAGATCGCTGGGTACCAATTGAATATAATGTGAGAATGGGAGTGACGTCCGGTGCTCTCTGGTTACGCATGTTAGAAAATCCGGTAAAGACTTTGTGTGCTGTAGCTAATAACCAGGCCGTCAAAACCAAATGGCGAGATTCTATCCAAGCAGGAGGAACACTCACACTGGCTGGATATGGTTATCCTTACATTGTGGAAGATGTACCGCCATTACCAGTGCGAATAGAAGGAGAGATAGACTGTGATCTCTGGTGGAATGAAGTCCGATCAGATTCACTGGGTATCTACACAGAATCCCATAAGGGCCTAGAAAAAGGGCATCGAATCGCTGATGTGAACGGCCTTGGAAAAACTGTTGAAGAGGCACTACAAAGTGCATATCAAAACATAAGTAAGCTTCACTGTTTACATAGTTATTTTCGAACCGATATTGGTCAAACTCTTTGGCCAATTGGTGTCGGCTTTTGAGCAAACCAGTAGGTTATAACCCTACTAAATTTTTAAGATTCACTGCATTTATCTTCGGATAGATGTAAGGAATCTTCATCTGGGGAATCTGGCGAGATTCTCCAAGAGATGATCTTTGACAATTGAATCTGAAAAATTAACCACTATTGCCGGCAAGTCTCTCGGCTAAGCAATAGTTCAAGCAAGGTAGAAATAAGACTACTTCGCTTGAATCACGCTGACCGTTTTTCCAGTAGACTTGCCTTGGCAAAGTGTAAATTAAGACAAATAGTATAGAATTCTGGTGATCAATTTCGAAATCCTTAATGCACTAAACTTTCCCTAAGAGTTTCCTAAAATATTAATTATAGTTAGTTGTGTACAGAACTGTTTTTGAATCAAAAATATAATAAGTCTTAGATATTAATAAAATCTAAAATTTGATTTTAGATCTGATTATAGATAATAGAGTATAGTTTACGGTTCTAACGATAAAATAGCTAAAGATAAATATTTAAAGAATTAAATGAAATATTCTCAAATATATATGAATTGGAGGTGAACGTCTTTAGCTATGGTTCATAGAGTGATTCTTTTGATAGTACAAGAAGAAGTAATCGAGTACCACTAACTGAATTAGTCACAGTCGATAGCAGTAAATTTTTGAGTTCTTATAAATTTCTCTGTCTGTCCTAAGTTTTTTCGTTGTCGCAAATAAAATTAATTAAAGTCAATGATCTCAAAAAAACTCCTATTTAGAACCACTCAAATTTAGCAAACTGGCTTCTTTCGCAGAAAAGCTACGAAATAAATCAGGTCTACTGAAAATGTATTTCTGAACCTCTATATAAATTTCCATTATTTTTTCAATAAATTCTACCAATCAGCAAGAAGCTATCTTGTGATACACTCCATCTATTCTGCTGATAATTAGTATTCTGGCCCCTTCGATATGAAGGCTGAGATTGCTTTTCTAAACCACCAACTATTGACTCTGCAAAGAGTATCACTAAAATTTAATTCCGTGGAGAAAATGTAAGTCAAAAATGAAACTTTGTTCCTGAAGATAGTCTCCCCAGTCTGAACACCTTAACTACCATCAACTACTATAACTTCAGCAGTGGAAAGATGTGCCTCAGGCTCATCAAAAACCAGTCAAGTAACCATCACAGGGCCTTCGCTGTAATGCTTGTGGCTCGAAAGTTCACTAGAGGCAAACGTCGCTCAAACTCTGATAAAGCTGTAAGAGCGTGGTGAGCTAGCTGAGCATGTCCAGATTTGACTTGAAGAAGTAGGTCTAAGGATATTGGGAAGTTTGGGGTTTGACAACAACTCATAAAATAGTTGTAAATCCCTGGGTATTGGGAAGTTTGGTACTTAGCAAACACAAAAAATTAGTGGAAACACCCATCATTGAAGAATCGACTTTGTCTTGCTAGAGGAACTGAACCAATACTTGCGTAGTTCTAATCCATTTTTTGCCTTCCCCAAGATTAAATTACAAATATCTGACATCATCCAACCTACTCGGATTTATCTTCTTTTTCGCAGGTTACAAGATAACCTCGTCTATATCTAGGGTTTTCAGCAATTGAGGAATTTATTTCTGCGAATCTTGATTGATTTTTTCACCATGAGATGTTAATTTTCATCTATAAAGTAAAGTCAAATATTCCGATTTCAAATAAAGCAGTATTAGAGCTGATCTTGCCAAGATTATAGATTCATAACTTTAAGAAATTTATAATATTTCTTTGGATGTAGTGCTACAGAATATTTTACAGTGAAGTCTAGCTAGGCAATGTCTCAGTTGATAGTTGAACGAATTGAGTTGAGTGATGGCAGCCCTGAGATAGTAGTGCAAAGATACAGGAATTGAGTATTAACTGATCATGAACCAGTCTACGCTATGGAGTATTAACTGATCATGAACCAGTCTACGCTATGGACCATGTTAGATAACTCTATCAATTGCTAAAGTGTCTTCTAGCTGTCTTGATTAATATGCTCTAATAGAAAAACAAGTCTTTTACATGCTCAATGTTTAGACTTTCTCAGAAAAAAAGCTGCACCGTTCATCAACTACGATGGAAAAGAAGACTTCCATCTTGGCTTAGAAGAATAATGATTCCCTGCCTTTCAAAATAAAGTTGTTTAGTTCACTTTTGAATGCTGTCTTTTTACCTCTGCAAGGAGACTCAAAAGAGCGTGAACAAATCCAGTAGTAATAATGCTATTATCCTTGATAATATCGTTGATATTTAAAATTTATTTAGCTGATTATTAAGTAGTTTCAAAGAAATTTTCAGTATAGTTTAATACTCACCTTATCATAGAATTTAATAGTACAAACTGATCAAGTAGTGAATCAGTTTGAATTTAAATGATTCGATCTGTGTAGTGAAAGTCTTACAATGTTAGTCTAATCCGTTAGAATCAACTGTCATCCAGTTTTCAGGCAATCTGTGCCATAGTCCATGGTTGATAAGAGCTTCAATAACTTGAAAATCTTTCTAGTCATCTTGACCGATCCACTGCCAAAAAAACCTAAGTACCTTACTAAAAGTAACATCAGTTGCCATCTAGATATAGAATTTAAACTTTCTTAATGATGGCTTTACAGGATTTATTAACCAGCACGAGAAAAAGTTCTTCTTTCTTATATTAGTTAACTTATAATTAATTTGCGGTCTGAACAAGTCATTGGAAAACTGTTTTGTGATGTACCCAAAGGACTCTGCCAACAGCTCCAAGTCGTAGTCTTGATAAATATGAGTTTTGAGCCTGCTCTTTAACGGCGGGATCCTTTCGTTGGTGTATCGCCTAAAAGATATGTTAACAAGCTCGTCAAAATTAGCTTTTAATCACTCAATGCTTATCGAGGAGAATGCTCTGGATGAACACAGTGAAGATATTGTATCATTAGATTTCAAAATCTCAGAGATAACTTCATTTATTCAAACTATGCAATTACTCTAACTCCACTAAAATTTTGATTTAATCGTTGGTCTTCAGATTTTTAAAGAACTGAAAAATAGATTTCTACCGATAAAAATAATACCTTGTTGGTAAAAACATAGCTGCTCCATACCTCCTAAATTTTTCTTGAATCAGGTAATCGAGCAATTACTTGCGTGGGGTGAAAACAAGAATTGTGTTCAATGAATTTTTGAAGGCACTCCTTACCCCAACCCCACCAATTAGGATGGAGAACAAGTACTAACTCAGCTTGATCTTGATGCGGCTGGAATTCTTCCCATCCCATCAGTTTGTTTTGGTGGAGGAGTGCTCAAAGACCATACCCATGAGTTTCCCAATACGATTCTTTGATTAGGACAAATCCCTTTGCGTCTTCAAGTGTAAAGGGAGTTCTGAGCAAAGGGAGGTGTTTAGCATGCTTTGGGTGGTTCATCATCGCCACCCAAGCCTCTGTTTCGATTTCATGCATTCTGTGTAAGGCAAGTTCTGTCTTTGACTTGATACTCATAATAGCTTTTATCCGTAAAATGTAGTCTGGAATTTTAGTCTGCTAAGTAGGCTCTTATTCCTACTAATACGGTCTTTCCGAACTGAATTCTATAAATTGATGGAAAAATTTAGACTGGAGTGAATTAGTTTTTTCCATCTTCATGCGGAAGACTGTAAAAATTCTCTATTTGCTTATTTTCTCCCCCAAGTTGTAAAGCCCTAGCTTCATAAAATCGAGATTGTTTAAAGAGTGCTTCCAAGTATTAGCTAAAATCTAAAGTAGGTCTTGGATACGAGTTTTGGGGTTGGCGCAGTTGTGTCGTTTAGACAAATGAAGTAATCTCCGAGATTTGGAGATCTAAGGATGCAATGTCCTCACTGTGCTCATCCTGACTCTATTCGCTATGGCACCAGCCGTGGTGTCCAACGCTACCGTTGCCAAGCCTGCCGACGGATCTTTCAGACGCTACAACGTGGCAAAGATCCAGCCCTCAAGCAACAGGCCTGTCAGCTCTATCTAGAAGGGATGGGGAGGCGAGCTATCGGCTGGGTTCTCAGGATCCATCACAAGACTCTCTCTCGCTGGTTGGTGCAAGCTGCCCAAGCACTCCCAGCAAGCCCACCACAGACCGAAGCCTGCTCCTTCATCGAAATCGATGAACTCTGCACTTTGATCGCTAAAAAAAGTCCCAATGTTGGCTCTGGCTAGCGGTGGACTCCATCTTTGGCAAGGTTCTCGGCTTTGTCTGTGGAAGGAGGACGATCAAAACCGCTAAGGTCCTTTGGCAGCAGATCAAGCACCTGCCGACGATGGGCTATGGCACGGACATGCTGAAGTCCTACGAGAATTTTATCCCACAGGCCAAGCATTACCCGGGAAAGACCTTCACCACACAAATCGAATCACTCAACTGCCGACTGAGGCATTATCTAGCAAGGCTCCATCGTAAAACGCTTTGCTACAGCAAATCAAAAACGATGTTGGAAGTTTCTTTGAAACTGCTCATCTTTAAGCTAAACAACCCTTAAGAACCAACGCCTCTAGATCTTTTTAATTCAAAAGCTGTTTAGTAGGAATACATACAGTTTTGATTGACAATTCTAAATGGCCTGTGTGATAAATTGAAAAAAAAGAGAATATGAGCATCAAAAAGAATGTCAGAAGTATATTAGAACCTGCACTCTGGTTTATTTGCTTGCTAGTCATATGGCAAATGATTGTGAAGGTATTCGAGGTGCCGATTTATGTACTGCCAGCACCGAGTGACTTCATTGAGCGTATCTGGACGGACTACGAAAAACTTTTATCACATGGATGGATTTCGACAAAACTAATAATTTGGGGATTTTTTAGTGGAGCAATTCCAGGAATTGGTCTGGGGTATTTAATCGCTAACTTTCAATGGTGTGAAAAACTGCTCTACCCGTTGGTGGTATTTATTCAAGGATTACCCAAAATCACACTAGCCCCACTGATGTTAGTTTGGTTTGGTTTTGCGGATTTTCCAAAAATACTTTTAACAGCCTTAATCACTTTTTTCCCAGTTCTGGTTGATAGTGTAATTGGTTTTAGATGTGTAGATAAGCGAATTTATTATTTAAGTCGCTCTACAGGGGCTAATTGGTGGCAAACTTTTAGATTCATTCAACTTCCAAGTGCAGCTCCATATATTATTTCTGGTTTTAAAATCACAATTGTGGTTGCAGTAACTGTGGTGATAGTTGTGGAGTTGTTAAATTCCCAGAATGGACTGGGATACTTGGTCTTGAGGGGAATGACTGGGAATGACACTCCTCTCATTTTTGCAACCCTTGTGGTTGGATCTTTGATCGGCGTAATTCTAAGTTATTGCGTTGATTTAATAGATAAACTGCTACTACCCTGGCGCTCAATAAAATGAGAGTTAAATTTAGTAGTAAGACAAGATTTCATTTTTAACCTTAAGGAGAAAAATGTGCAATTTTTCAAAAATACTTGTTCAGATGGCACTCCTAGCTTTCTTTTCATCAGTCGCGATGTGCTTCGCAAACGCTGCTGATAAAATAAAACTGACTATGAACTGGACTGCAGATACTGCTCATCTTGGATTTGCGCTAGCCCAAAAAAATGGATATTACGCCGAAGAAGACCTTGAAGTTACTCTTGAAGAAGGTCGAGGATCTTCAGTGGCTGCTCAACTGGTAGCCACAGGACAGTCAGAACTGGGTTATGCAGATGCCGGGGCGGCTCTGAATGTGGCTTCTAAGGGTGCTCCCATAAAAATCATATCGACTATTTGGAAGTCAGGCCAATTTGGTATACAGTACCTTGAAAATTCGGGGATAAAGGAACCTAAGGACCTGATAGGTAAAAAACTATCCGTTCCACCTGGTTCAGCTCAAGTTCCGCTGGTACCGTTGTTTCTAAAAGCAAACGGTATAAAAGAGTCGGAAGTGGAAATTGTTTTGGCTGCCCAAAATGCTAATCTTGGTTTGCTTACTTCTGGACAGATTGATGCTGTTGCTGAAACACCAGAAAACACTGTTGTTCCGCTTGCCGCACAGGGTATCAAGGCTGGCAACATGTACTTCTATAACCATGGTGTCCCTATTGTGAGCCTGAGTCTTATCGCAAGAGAAGACAAACTGGCCCAAAAACCGGAAGTTTACAAAAGATTTATTAGAGCAACCCTGAAGGGTTGGCAGGAGGCGATCAAAAATCCTGAAGCTTCTGTTGATGCCCTCAAGGAGGTGTTTCCTGAGTCTCAAAAATCAAGAGATGCCTTACTTAAGAGTGCAGCTTACAGCTTTTCTTCAGCTTGCCCAGGTGGTGTAGGAGACAAACTGGGGCGCACAGAAGCGAGCACTTGGAAAACAATTGGAGAGATTTTGCAATCTGTTGGGAAACTTGAGTCCAGTAAGCCGATTACTGCTTACTTCACCAACGATTTTCTTCCAAGTACTTCCGTAAATTGTCCCTAATTCAAAGCGATGCGCTAGCCTGAAAACTAGTGCATCACAATCTTCATTATCAATTGAATTATCTTCAAGTAACTCCCCCAAAAAGTAGTTTAAAAATTAGACTGCAGGTAAATTGGGTCAGTAGTTTAATTTATCCAACAATTTCTGTAATTATTTTTCTAAGTATATGGGAATTGTTAGTCTGGTTTTTTGAAGTCCCACTTTGGTTAGTCCCAAAACCTTCAGATTTTTTGAATCGCTTTTTCTCTGATTTTTCAATAATTGCTAATCATGGTGCAGCTACATCTATTACCATCATTAGCGGTTTTTTGTTAGGTATATTTGTCGCTGTACCTTTAGCATTGCTGATTGTATCTTCAGATTTCTTACAGCGGGGGCTCTATCCAGTAATTGTTTTTCTTAATATTATGCCAAAAACAGTTATCGGACCAATTCTGATTGTTTGGTTTGGAATCGGGCCTCTTGCCGCAGTTATTATTGTTTTTTTAATGTGTTTTTTCCCGATATTAGTAGACAGCATGTCCGGATTTAGAGCTGTAGATTCAAAATTATTTTACATAACTAAATCAATGGGAGCGACAAGTTGGCAGAATTTTTACTACATTCGTTTACCTGCGTCATTACAACATATTTTTGGAGGGATGCGTATTGGAATTGTAAAGGCAGTTGAAGGTGTTATGATAGCTGAATTTATATCTTCAAACGAAGGCCTCGGATTTATGATAATGAGAGCTTCAAGTTTCATGGACATGACCTTACTTTTCAGCGGACTAATTGCAGCAGCATTAGTCGCCCTACTTTTCAACTCTCTCTTATTGACAATTGAATGGCTAATGATTCCATGGAAACACCAATAGGAGTCCATAAACATTGAGAATCAATAGTGTGTGTAAATGATTGAGTTAGCAAATACAAATTACAATTTGGCTTCAGATGCTCCCTCCAAATCAATCGAGTTTGGTGCCTCCATCCGCGCAAGCGGAATAACAAAAATCTATGGTAATGATCAAGATGCTTTTCATGCATTGGGGCCTATTGATCTTGAAATTAAATCAGGAGAATTCGTCAGCCTTATCGGCCCATCTGGTTGTGGAAAAAGTACTACACTGCTGATTGTCTCTGGACTTGAAAAAGTCAGTCAGGGCTATGTTGAAATAAATTCTGAACCACTATCTAGACCGATCTCAGAGGTTGGGATTGTCTTTCAAGATCATTTGCTTCTAGAATTTAGGACAGCAATCCGAAATGTCATGCTGCAGCAGGAGATTCGTGGGCTGAATCGCAAAGAATATCAAGAAAAAGCGAATAATCTTTTTGAAAAATTGGGGCTAAAAGGCTTCGAGAATAAATATCCAAAACAACTTTCTGGAGGAATGCGCCAAAGGGTCTCAATTGCCAGAGCTTTAATTCACAACCCATCTATGCTTTTGATGGATGAACCATTCGGGGCATTGGATGCTATAACTCGGACTCAAATACGGCATGACCTGGAAATTCTTTGGCTTGAGACGAAAAAAACTGTTCTTTTCATAACTCATTCTATTGAGGAAGCAGTTGGACTCTCCGACAGAGTACTTGTTATGTCAACCAGTCCAGGCAAAATTATTGATGAAATCAAAATAGATCTTCCCCGCCCAAGACCAGCACACCTTGGTGATTATCCAGAGTTCAGTTCATATAGTAAAAGAATTTATAACATTTTTGAGAGGCTTGGAATCTACCGCTTCAAGTGACCTTATTAAAGAAAAAGCCAGAATAAATTATGAAAAATTTTGTTATGATTGGAGCACCTGTAACTTATGTTAGAACTCCTGATCTGTTAAAGGATCATTTTAAAAACAGGGGTATTGAAGTAAAAATTGATGCCAAGCATGTAGAGTCGTCTGATCTTGAGAACTTCATGAGTTTCATGAAGAATAATTTGGCTATCGACGGTTTGCTGGTGACAATGCCACATAAAAAGTCAGTTTTAAAATACTTAACGAACTTATCCAAAACTTCCCTTCTTTTAGGAAGTGTCAATACTATCAAAAGAATAAATTCAGGAGGGCTTGCGGGGACTCAGTTTGATGGAATAGCGCTTGTAAATGCACTTTCCAAATTCGGAGTTCCCCTCAAAGAAATAAGCATACTTTTAGCTGGTGCAGGTGGTGCCGGTACTGCAATTGCCCTGGCATTGTCAGAACACTGTAAAATGCTTACTATTACAGAAAAAGACAGTGAACTCGCATTGTCCTGCATTTCAATGCTTGCAAAGCACAGCGATGGAAATTTTAAATACTTGGCTGGTGCAGATATTAAGAAAACACATTATGACCTTCTCATAAATGCTACCCCTCTCGGCATGCGTGAAAAAGATCCAAGTCCATTTGATGATGAATTAATTTCGAGGGCAGATTGGGTTGCAGATATTGTTTACGATCCCCCGGTGACTAAATTGGGTTTGACCACCGAGAAATTAGGGAAATCCCTGATCAGTGGTCGTGACATGGTTAGAGGACAAATTGAACCAATTGCTGATTGGTTGTTGGACTGCGAGGCAACATAATTAATGCAAGTACTAAGTTTCAAGAATTCTGTTTCCTAAGTTCATATTCCAATCGATAAGTTCCTGGCGCCCTCAATACTTTCAATCCATCTATTTGTGCTATAGATGCTGAAAATTCTTTGCAAACATTAAGTAGTGCTTGAGCCCAACCTGATTCAATAATTACTACCAGATCTGGTACTTCATTGGTATTGGACCTAGCTTTTCTTTCAGAAGTCTCTTTGTTGCTAGCTTCCAAATCAACAATACATAAATGGACACCGCAAACCAAAGAATTTTGCATTTCAATTTTCTTGAGTAGATTAGTTGTTTCATCAATTATTTGATTGTTTGCATCAAACTGAAATCCAGCAACGATTATGTTGCCACCTTCACCCATTGATTTAGAATAATGTAATCTGGTAAGGCCACGTGTAACATTATAGAAATCTTTTACTGTATCAATCGTAAGTGGTGTTGGTTTGTTGAGCCTTTCCAAATAATTATTACTCTGTAAAACATCCATAGAAGTTGTTTCGTACAAAGTAAACCATTCAACTTCAGCATCCTGTCTTATAAATCTTCTACCTCTCAAAAAACCCGGGATATTGACACGTTCAGGTATATGTTCACTATCGTGCCAAAAATAAAATTTCTCTCTAGCTGCCCAGCGTATGTCGTTCCAGATCGCAATCACACCATTACCCATTAAACTCATAGTTAAACATCCTTAAATTTACAATTAAAATCTTAAATAAATAGAATGGAAAAAGAAAAAAAAGTAGATTCAATATTTTACATTCTACAAAATTTGCAGTTTTGAACGCATGAGAATGGAATAAGTACCAATCAATCATACGAAGTGCCTAAAGTGTTTTTAATTTCCTTGCAAGATTTATTGAACAATAGACTTGTAGGTCTTTACTGACTCTGAGTTGGATTTCTGTAGTTTTTTCTTTTACAGCTGTGTGACTGCTAGGGTTTTGGTCAGTTCATTCTTGGGATTTTTGCCAACCTTTACCTGCCGATTTACTTCATTTAGCATTTAGGCTCTGATTGATTTGCAATAGCCTTGAAAGAAAAGGACTAAAATGTTTTTCGAATTTTGTGTCTGATCTTTGTGAGAGTCCGGATAAAATTATTGCGGAGCTTCTCTTGTCGTAGGTGTTGTTGATTGATGACATACCATCGACCATTGACTAAAGTTGTCATAATACTTGAAATGTCTGAAGTATAGACAATAGTAGAAAGTCGATGGCTCTTCGGTGATGCAGACAGCAATGGTTGGGATGCATCATATACTACAGCATCGAAAGGCTCACCTACAGATAGTGGTTGATCAGAATATCCAGTGGCAGCACGTCCATGCAGTATAGCTTGCTTCAACGCAATTTCCCCACCTTCATCAGAACCTTCAAAACAATAGGCGTTGCGCTTTTGATGACGCAACCTTTGTCCATAGTCTAACCAACGCAATTCCTCGCATGGATTGAGGCTAATGTGACTGTCTGTACCAATACTCCATCGCCCTCCAGATTGCATGAAGGCACGCAAACTAAAAAAGCCGTCGCCAAGATTTCCTTCAGTCGATGGGCAGATTACAACATGGGCCTTCGAACGAGCTAGCTGCTGTACTTCTTCACCATTCATATGAGTGGCGTGAACTAAATGATAGTTTTCTCCGAGATAAATATTTTGTAGTAACCAAGTGATCGGTCTATTACCAAGAAACTGTTGGGCTTCTACAACTTCTTTTTGTTGCTCAGCTACATGAATGTGTCTAGGCACTTTTGCAGGAACTGATTCGAGAATTTCGCAAATGGCCGGAGGGGAAGCCGCACGCAAAGAGTGAATTCCCATACCGAGCTTTGAATTGGCGGTGTTATCTACAAGTTTTTTGGTTTGAGAGAGCAGGTCGAGATAGTCATGTGCTGTTGGGGAGATAAAACGTCTTTGGTGAGGGTTCGTTTGGCCCTGAAATCCGCCTCTCTGGTAAAAGATTGGAATGAGTGTGAGCTTAATACCTGTTGATTGGGCAGCATTCAGTAATGCTTGCCCCATTGCGGCCTTTTCTTCGTATGAAGAACCGTCAAGATTGTGATGTAAATAATGAAATTCGGCGACAGCAGTGTATCCGTGACGGAGCATCTCAGCGTAGAGCATTGCCGCAATATCCTCCATCTCCTCTGGTGAAATAATGTTTGCGAGTTGATACATTGCCTCTCGCCAGCTCCAAAAATCATCTTCTGCACTATGATATGGGAGATTTTCTGCAAGGCCCGCCAAAGCATACTGAAAGGCATGCGAATGAGCATTGTTATGCCCTGGTATTGCAAAACCCCTGATTCTTTCTATCGGTTCTTGAGTCTTGGATTCTTCAGAAATTGAAAGAATACGCCCCTCTGAATCAAGCTGTACAAATGCTGGTTCAAACCATTGCCTTGTATCCCAAAGAGCCTCAAAACAAAGGTTTATCCTAAAATCAGGTTGGTTATGCATGCTGGTTCTTGTAGCAGTAAATTCAAATGTGGATTTTGAGTTGGCTTGCTAGAGCTATGAGAGTTTTGATTAAAATTTTTCTTATCTTATCAGCTTGATCTGGGAGATAGGTTGAAGTTTCCTCATCCATGTAAATTGACTTTGCCATTTCAAGTTGAAGTGCATGAACACCTTGTTGAGGATTACCGTGGTGACGAGTTATATATCCTCCCTTGAACGGATCATTTTCAAGAAAGTCATAGGACTTGTCTTCTGAAAGATGAGAAACAGCGACCCTGATTAGCTCAGCGGAAGCACTGTAACCATTTTGGTTTCCTAAAATCAGGTCAGGGAATGGGTCTTCTCGAATGGTAGGAACAGATTTACGTATAGAATGAGCATCCCATAACAGAACATGAGGAAAGGTTTGCTGGAGTTGCTGGAGTTCTTCCTGCAGTCGGAGGTGATACGGATGAAAATAGCGCTCTCTGCGAAGTTGGATATTGTCATCTGTAGGAGGCGCTCGAGAGTATAATGGTTGCCCAAAGAAAGTATGTGTAGGAACGATTTGAGTTATCGCACGACCATCCTCATAGAGTGGCTTTCCCGCAGGATCCCGATTGAGATCGATCACATATCGACTATACTGTGCAACGATCATTGTGATACCTAGTGCAGGAGCAAAGTCGTAAAGTTGGTCCACAAACCAGTCTGTGTCATCTGGATACTGGAGATGCTTTTGATCGAATTGTTTGTAGAGATCCTCTGTAAAAAGTGTTCCACAGTGTGGAACACTCAAAAGAATAGGAAGTCGATGTTTGTTAGGCCGAATAATCTTGTAGGCTGGGGGATGTACTTTCATCAACTCTTTCTAGTTGAAGCTTAATTCAAAGAGATAGGACACAACTAAACTTTTGATGCTGTTGTGGACAAAATACTCAGATTTGCTTGATGAGTCATCATAGTAGATCAAAAGAAATGGCAATCAGTTGTCATTTGACCCATTGTTTTGGCAAGTTCTAGCATATTGTTTTTACCTCAGTTAGCTCAGCACTGCAGGCCTCAGTGTCATGTTCGCCAGGCTTTTGTTCACTACATTCAGCAAAGTATTTTATTAGAATTTGGGGCAGTAGTTTGTAAAGGTTTACTATCGTCTGATTGCATAATTCTATCCGAGAGTCGAACATTTAGAGTTGGAAAGGTCTTGACCCCAAAAAAAGATTGAGCGATCTTTGCGTCGAACGGCATTAGAATTCGTCAATGCCGTCTCATTCTCTTAATCAACGTGAAAAATGGAGAAAACCATGAAGCGATCTTTGCTTGCAGTAGCCTGTATGCTAATAGGACTTTCAACGACGAATGCCGCACAGACAACTCTAAACGTGGGCATGGGATCTGCCGATGCAGGGAAATTAGATCCGCATCTTGCTACGACAACGCCTGACAAGGGGCTTTTGCACTGGATGTATAACGGTCTTGTCCGAATTAAACCCGGACAAGCCAGCCCAAAGTTTATTGAGCCAGACCTGGCCGAGAGCTGGACCTCATCAGCTGATGGTCTAACTTGGACATTCAAGCTTCGCAAAGGTATACAGTGCCATGGCAAGTACGGTGAGTTTGACGCTGAAGACGCAGTTTTTTCTATTCAGCGAGCAGCCAATAAGGATACATCCAGTTTCGCAAAAGATTTTGGCGCCGTCGGTAGTGTTGAAGCAACCGGTTCGTATGAAGTCAAAATCACTTTGACAGAACCTGTGCCGAGTCTGTTGGGTCTGCTAGTACCGTATCACGGTGGCAATATGGTCTGTAAGGACGCTGTCGAGGATTTAGGGGAAGACTACCAGCGCTCCCCGATTGGTACTGGACCTTTTATGTTTGCTGAATATCAGCCACAGCAGTACGTAAAACTGGTTTCAAATGAAGATTATTTTAGAGGGGCGCCCAGGATCAAGGAGATCTATTACCGTTACATCCCATCCGATGCAAGCCGCGACTTGGCATTCCAGTCTGGGGAGATTGACCTGATCTATGGGAAACAGGATCAGACCTGGGTAGATCGCATCAAGAAGATTCCAAACACTGAGGTAGTAGTGATGGAGCCTGGTGAAATGTCTGTCATTCATCTTAATATGACAATGCCCCCTCTTGATAATCCACTGGTTCGCCAGGCTGTTGCTCATGCCATCAATCGCGATTTGATGGTTCAATTTAAGGGTCCAGGAGTTACCCGTAAGTCTGTCTCAATTGTTCCGGAAGGATATCTAGGCTACACCGACGATATCACTAGATACCCACATGACCCAGCAAAGGCAAAAGCACTACTCGCGGAGGCTGGTTTTCCAAATGGTGTGACGCTGAAGACAATTCACACCACACTCTCAGGGATGCTCTCGACCATGGAGGCAGTGCAGGCTACACTAAAAGAAAGCGGGATAAATCTTGAGATCACAACTGTTGAACATGCCACTTTCCATGCACAAATCCGTAAGGATCTCTCACAAGTGGTTCACTATTCAGCAGCACGTTTCCCAATTGCTGATGTATATTTAACCCAGTTTTTTGATAGTGCGTCAATCGTCGGTACACCTACAGCAGTAACCAACTTCTCACACTGCAATGTCGCAGACGCTGAGATCCGAGCGGCCAGGGTTGAGTCTGATAGTACAAAGCAGTTGGCACTTTGGAAGACAGCACAGCAAAAGATCACAGACATGGTCTGTGCTGTGCCCATCTTTCAGAACCTGCAGCTTTGGGCTTGGAAGTCCTCACTTGATCTTGGAGTTAACGTAAAGGGTTCTCTCAACCTTAGTCCACCGGTTACTGAGAAAGCATATTTCAAGAACTGATAACGGATAATGCCCATTTTTTACCAGGGCGTCGCTTGCCAATTGGCTATGCGCCCTAAGGCTCTTAACGAGTAATGAGCAGCTTCATCATCCGGCGGCTTGGTTTTGCCATTGTAACGCTCTTCGCAGTTCTGACGTTGGTCTTCTTCATTGTCAGAATCTTGCCAGGGGATCCTGCAATGGTGATTCTTGGTGATCAGGCAAGTATGGAGGCCATTGATGCACTTCGTGCTCGGCTGGGTCTAGACCGTCCGCTCATCGTTCAGTACGGCGATTTCATGGTTGGTGTACTCTCTGGCGACTGGGGGACCTCAATGGTCTCTGGTCGCCCAGTCATCGCCGAAATCCTCAAGGTTCTACCGGCAACTATTGAACTGACCCTGGTCTCGCTGGTCTTAGGGGCATTAATTGGTATTCCTCTGGGTATCTGGTCAGCTGTAAAACGTAATCGTCTCCCAGACTACTTCACTCGACTCAGTTCGCTGATCGGGCTCTCTTTTCCGGCTTTTGTCTCAGCTATTCTTCTTCTGTTGGTTTTCTCCATCCAACTTCGCTGGTTTCCTGTAATTAGTTCCGGACAAGGCACAACTCTCGTGGATAGGCTGCGCGACCTTGCGCTACCAGCAATAAATCTTGGTCTGATCATGGCCGCCTACATTACAAGAGTAGCTCGCTCTTCGATGTTGGAGGTTCTTGGCCAAGACTATATTCGTACTGCACGAGCCAAAGGCATTATCTTTTCCCAGATCATCTGGAGACATTGCTTGCTTAATTCTATGATTCCTGTGGTTACTGTTGTGGGCTTGTACCTTGGAATCTTGATCGGTAATTCTGTGTTAACAGAGATTGTTTTCAACCGCCCAGGCCTAGGTAAGTTGATTGTGGGAGCATTAAATCAAAGAGACTACACAATGCTTCAAGGCATGATGGTAATCTATACCCTGATTGTCGTTGTGGTAAATTTACTGACTGATCTAACCTACGGTTTTATTGATCCGCGAGTAAAATATAAATGAACTCGCCAGAGCAAACCCCGACACAAGTTTATTGGCGTACTAGTCTTAGAGCCATCTGGTTTGGTCTCCTCACAGCTTTCAACTCAAATAAAACATCCTGGGTAGGCCTTGTATTGTTCCTTCTAGTCTGCTTAGCCGCAATTCTCGCACCTCTGCTCGCGCCGCATGATCCACTCGAACAAAGTATCTTGTATAGACTGAAGCCTCCAACTGGGGAGTACCTTATGGGTACCGATTATTATGGTCGTGATACTTTATCCCGGCTCATTTGGGGTGCCCGGATCTCGTTAACAATTGGTTTACTTGCTATTGGTGCAGCCATGATCATTGGTTCACTGATCGGCCTTGTTGCAGGATATTTTGGAGGGAGAACTGACATAATCATCATGCAGACAATGGATGTGCTACTGGCTTTCCCATCTCTAATCCTCGGATTGATTGTAGTTGCGATGCTGGGGCCAAGTATTACCAACCTTGTGATAGCCATTTCATTTACTGCGATTCCACCCTTTGCAAGGATTGCGAGGGCTCCCACAATGGCTATAAAAGAGAGGGAATTCATCGAAGCTGGTCGCGCCCTTGGCTATTCCGACCTAAGACTAATGCTCTGCCATATTCTACCGAACATTCTTCCAGAAATATTGGTGATGGGTTCGCTGTGGCTAGCCACAGCAATTAGAGTCGAGGCCTCACTTGCCTTTATCGGCCTAGGTGTTTCACCACCAACACCAACATGGGGTGGGATGATTAGGGAAGGATTTGAAAACATCCTGGATAGTTTCTGGCTCGCACTCTTTCCAAGCATTGCTATCCTTATCGTTGTTTTCTCGCTGAATCTGCTGGGTGACGGGCTTCGTGATGCCATTGACCCGAAACTTAGGGATGAGCAGTGAATGACATTGAAGAAAATCTGATACCACCAGTACTTCGTGTACGAGATCTGACTACTTCCTTCAGAGTAGGTGGAGTCTGGAGGACTGTGGTGGACCGCATTAGCTTTGAAATTGGAGAGAAAGAAACGCTGGCAGTAGTAGGAGAATCTGGCTCAGGGAAGAGTGTTACTGCGTTGTCGATCATGCGCCTCGTTTCAGCTATCAACGGAAGAGTGGAGGGCCACATCACATTAGAAGGCCAGAGTCTTTTAGACCTCCCAGAGGAGGAAATGCTCACAGTACGTGGTGGATCTATCGGTATGATCTTTCAAGAACCGATGACTAGCTTGAATCCACTGCTGACGGTTGGCTTTCAAGTTTCTGAGGCACTGCGCCAACATCGCAACATGTCTCCTACCACAGCAAACAAAGAGGCGCTACGCCTATTCGATCTGGTTCGTATTCCTGACGCTGCCAGGAGATTTTCAGAGTTTCCCCATACCTTCTCTGGTGGTATGCGGCAAAGAGTGATGATCGCTATTTCTCTTGCATGCAAACCTAAACTCCTCATAGCCGATGAGCCAACCACAGCATTAGACGTCACCATTCAAGCACAAATCTTGGAACTAATTCGAGATCTTCAAAGCGAAATTGGTATGTCGGTCATGTTTATTACTCATGACATGGGAGTTGTTGCAGAGATAGCAGATCGGGTCGTAGTGATGAAGTCTGGCCAACAAGTGGAGCAGGCACTCGTCACCAATCTATTCGATAAACCACAACACTCTTACACGCGTCAATTACTCTCTGCCGTACCAAAACTTGGGTCACTGCGGGGCATAAGTCTGCCACAGAGATTTCCTAGCATTGACCAATCCATCCCTGAAAGTAAATTCCAAACTATTCCAACAGAAGAAGCCAACGAGTTAGACCACAGAGGGGAGACAATTCTTGAGGTTTGTGGACTCACCACCCGCTTCCCAGTTTGTGGTGGGCTCTTCAATCGGGTTGTTGGCAATATTCATGCTGTTGAGGACGTGTCATTCAGTTTAAGATCTGGTGAGACTTTAGCTTTGGTTGGAGAGAGCGGTTGTGGGAAATCAACGACTGGACGGTCAATTCTGAGACTGGTTGAGCCAAATGCTGGTTCGATTCAACTAGGTGGAATTGATTTGATGAATCTTACCCAATTGGAATTGCGTCGGGTGAGGCAGCGACTACAAATGATTTTCCAAGATCCTTATGGTTCGCTAAATCCACGCAAAACCATCGGTGCATCGATCCGTGAGCCCATCGTTGTCCACGGAATTGCAAAAGGATTTGATGCTGACCGGCAGGTCACCCATCTGCTTACACAAGTAGGTCTGGGGCCTGAACATGCCACTCGCTTCCCCCATGAGTTTTCAGGAGGACAGCGTCAAAGAATATGTATCGCCCGTTCGCTGGCCTTGAAGCCAACTGTTTTGGTGGCAGATGAGTCTGTATCCGCGCTCGATGTTTCCATAAAAGCACAGGTGATTAACCTGATGCTGGACTTACAGGCTGAGATGGGATTGTCCTACCTGTTCATTAGTCATGATATTGCAGTCGTTGAGCGTATCAGCCACAGAGTGGCAGTCATGTATCTTGGACAAATCGTAGAGATTGGGCCTCGGAGTGCCGTAATTGAGAATCCAAAGCACCCATACACCCAACAACTCATGAACGCAGTGCCCGTACCTGATCCTCGCCAGCGAAGGGTTCGAACTGGTCTTATGACTGAGGAAATCAAGAGTCCGGTACGACCTGTGGGCTTCACACCAAAAATTTTACCAATGATGGAGGTTGGAGCCGATCATTTTGTCCGCAAATGGGAATAGAGCCCCTACTAACCATGTAAGGTGAGTGAGCTTTGCTTTACTTCTTGATCTTGGAATCTAGATCGTTGGAAAGCGTTGAGAGGAAGACGTGGGGTCTCATTAAGAACAAGATCTCGCACTAGTAGAGATGTCATCGGTCCGATACCAAAGCCATGTCCAGAGAAACCTGCCGCGATAACAATACCATCGATTTCTGGAGTCCGTTCAATGACTGGCAATGCATCAGGTGTCAGGTCTAGGAGACCAGCCCAGATTTTAGCAATTTTCGCCTCACCTAATGCTGGAAGAACACCAGAGACATTCTCAATTGTGCGTGCAATACTTGAAGCTGTAGGTGCTACTGCTGGTGGGGGACCTTGCACAAGCTCCCCATGCCAATCCATGGCACTGCTTGTAACTCGAAGACGCCCATCAATCTGTTGGCGCCCAGCACAGTTTGCATTGGCTACCCCAAAAACAGGTTTTAGAAGTGGTTGCAATGGTTCAGTTTGAATGACAGTGACCATTGGAATGCTTAAAGGGATACTAAGGCCAAGCGGAGCTAGTAAGTCGTTAGAATGGATGCCAGCAGCTACTACACAAACACTGCCAACTATTCTGTCTTTTCCAGTACTGATACCAACAAATTTGTCGTGGTCAACCAAGATTTCACTTGCAGCTTGACCCAAGAAAAATCTAGCACCATGACGCTCTGCTGCTGCCCGGAAAGCCATGACCGTAGCATGTGGCTCAGCATGCCCGTCAGTCCTGCAAAAAGAGGCTGCCAGAACCTTTGGAGAGATCGCTGGAGCAATTTCATGAATCTCTGCTGATCCATCTAGAAAGATCACATCCAAGCCCGCCTTGCTCTGAGCTTTAACCAGGTCTTGGATCGTTTCAACTTCGTTCTCATCCCGAGCCAGTCGTAGGTTGCCTTCTTGCCGATAGCCAGTATCTGCTCCAAGTTCCTCACTTAGTTTAGGCCACATTTTCACTGCTTCAATTGCTACAGGCAACTCAGCTGGGTGGCGACCAGACTGCCTAACACCAGCCAGTGTCCAACCTGATGCCATCGCTGCTGGGGAGAAGCGCTCAATTACGGTGACTTGATGGCCTTCTCGAGCAAGTTGGTAGGCGCTAGCACAGCCATTTATACCAGCTCCTACAATGATAATATCTGATGATGACATGCGCAGACCTCTACTATACTATTGATGATACATTTGGTTTTAATCTAATTCATTTAGATAGTGCACCACAAAAATTCTTGCATGACACTGAGATGGAATATCTCTCACCATGCAGATCAATTGGACTGATAATCGGGTGTGAACTTTTACCAAAATAAAACTAGAGATAAGTGGTGTATGGAGGATAACTAGTTAATCATGACTGTTTGGAAAAAATTAGAAACGAAGAATATTAGTAGGTTATATACTTGAGCAATTAAAGCGGTCGAAACCATACTTACTAAGTATATTGATGGTACTTTAACTCTGATAAAGTCTATTCATCAAGCAGACATTACTTTCTATTTACACAAAATCTGGATTACTAGCCTTTGACTGCACCCATTGTCATCCCTTTGATAAAATATCACTGGAAAAAAAGAAAAATAATAATCGTAGGCAAGCTAGCAACTAAAGAGAGCGCGCCCTGAACTCCCCAAGCAACAGTATACTGTCCACGTAAATTAACAATTCCAATCATAATTGTTCTTTTTTCGTCAGACTGGGTGAAGATGAGAGGCCAAAGAAAATCATTCCAAATCCAAGTAAATTGTAGGGTGGCTAAAACAGCCAACGCTGACAAACTTAATGGCATAACAATTTTTGTTAGAATTTGCCATTCATTCGCCCCATCTAGTATGGCAGCTTCACGTACTTCAATGGGAATTGTTGAAAAAAAGTTGCGCATTAACAAACTACAAATTGGAATTCCCAACGCAGTATGAACAAGAAAAATTGGCCAAAGTGTATCGATCAGACCAATACTGTTAAACAGTCGGAATAGCGGAATTAATATTACTTGAGGAGGAAAAAACATTCCCGAAACAAGAATCAGAAATAGTATTTCACTTCCATGAAAGGGCAATTTTGCAAAAACATAGCCTGCTAAGCTACCAAGTACAATAGATGCAAAGGTTGCTGGAACAGTTACTAGTAATGTATTTATAAAATATTGACCAACAGCAGGATTGTTAAAGACTTCAACATAATTTCCAAAATAAAGTTCACTAGGAATTCTCCATAGTTCTCCTAGAGCAATGTCCCTTGTAGTTTTAATCGATGATAATAAAACACCAACTGTGGGAGCTAAAAAAAGAATTGATAAAATCAATAGAACAATAAAGATTACAACTGGCCAAGAATGAATACCTGAGTCATAAATTTTTTTATAGCCAAACATTTAAATTTTTAAAGAAATTTATTGAATTTCAATTTGAGATATAACTTTTTCTAACTAATTAAAAATTTAGAATACTAATTTTATTTATCACTAACCATAAATCTGATCAAACTTCCGAAGTTGCCTAAAATAAATTCCAATAATGATCAATGCAATCAAAAATAAAACTACTGAGATACTACTTCCATATCCAATAAGATATTTTTTAAAACTCTCATTGTACATATGCATTGCCAAAGTATCAGATGAATTAAAGGGTCCTCCCCCAGTCATGATGTATAAAATATCAAAACCCTTCAATGAATTAATAACAGAGAGTGCTATGACAACAACAGTTGATGGAACAAGTAGAGGTATGACTATATACCATATTCGCTGCCATGTCGTAGCACCTTCACTCACACTACTTTCAAGTATTTCAGACGGAATTGCAGTGAGTCCAGCAAGATAAATGACCATTGATAACCCTGTCTGTTGCCAAGACCAAGCAATAATCACCGAGAAAAGAGCACTATCTGGCTTCGCAAGCCATGCGTAACGAAAACGATCTCCAGTGATCTCTTCAATAAATGTGTTGAGTAGTCCCCAGTTTGGTTGATAGATCCAGATCCAGATTTGTCCCACGACAATAGCTGAAAGGCAGATGGGTAGATAAAAGATCGTTTTAAAGAATTTTCCACCACGAACTTTTGAGTCAAGTAAAAGGGCTAGTACAAGACCCAGTAAAGTTGGTAGTAGTAGTGCTGAAACCATCCAAATGATGGTATTTATTGTTGCCTGAAAAAACAGACGATCTGTCCAGATCTTTTGAAAATTACCTAATCCTACAAACTGATAGTTACTACTGAAGCCGTTCCAGTTTGTAAAACTATAGTAAAATGAACTAAGGAGAGGCCAGACGATTAAGACAGAAAATACGAGAAGTGGGGGTGTAAGGAGGACGATTCGCCAGAAGCGTTTATCGCGTTCCATGCTAGCTTTGGTTCGCGGAGTCCAAGAAGGACCCCGCATGTTGGAGTTAATTCAGCTTCTTCTCATTCTTTGAATGCACCGGCAACATCTTGTGCTGTTTGCTTCATGATTTCATCAACACCTGAAGGATCATCCATAAATCGGGCAAACATCGACAAGCCAACTTCAGCTACTGGAGGTGGAGTTGCTAAATCATAGTTGAATGCAAAAGCATCTGAGTTTTTAACAGTCTCAAAAGCTTTCAACATTACAGAATTGTAATTTGATGCATCAACATTGACATTCGCTGACAGGGCACCTTGAGCTTTGCTCCAGGCGGCTTGCACCCCAGTATCAGAAACCATAAACTTCAGAAATTCCTCTGCTCCCCTCGGGTTAGTAGTATTTGCTCCAATTACTAAACCATCTACAGGACCCACCGATGCTGAAGGAACCCCAGCCATGATGCTTGGGAATGGGAAGAAGTCATAATCTGCTCCTGGGACTAGGCCAAGGCCATTCCAGTAACCCGTAATCCATGTCCCCATCAAAGTCATCGCCGCATCACCTCTTGCAACCTGGTCTGAGGCATCAGTCCATGTGTTTGCGTTCGCATTTTCCACGAAATACCCTGCATCAACCAACGCCTTCCACATCCCCATAGCCAGTTTAACTTGGGGATCATCATAGGATGCTTTCCCAGCCATCAATTGAGTTCGATAGTCTGGGCCTGCACTGCGTAATAACAGGTAATCAAACCAAAACTGAGCTGGCCACCGATTCTTTGAGCCTAAGGCAATCGGAGTGATTCCTTTCGACTGCAACTCTTTACAAAGAGCAAGAAATCCATTCCAGTCGGTAGGCATTTTGGTAATTCCTGCATCTGCCATCACCTTGGTGTTATAAAACATTCCTGAGTAATGGTAGTTAAATGGTACCAGAAACCTTTTGCCATTGTACATAGTTGCACTGTCTGCCACCGTTTTGGCAACAATCTTATCCAATCCAGCTTCATTCCACATTTGGTCAATGGGCCTTAGGCTATCAGAATCCGCAATAAACTGAACTCTTGCACCTGCCCAGTAACTGAAGACATCAGGAAGGCTGCTTCCAGATGCTCGAACCAGAATATCTGTTTTGAAATCTTCGTGACCAACAGGGCTGTTTTTCATTTTATAGCTTGTTGCGGCCTCGAACTTTTCCATTTGCTCACCGAAAGCCTTCAGCCCTAACTCGCCAGTAAAGTAGTGACTAATTGTTACTTCACTTTGTGCTAGGGCTGGTGTGGTCAAGCAAATGAAGGGTAGTGCGAATAAAGTTCCCAGAAGTGTACGGCGATTGATGTATTTCATGAGATCTCCTCCTGAGTTAAAGTTGTCTTCTGTCAAACAAAAACAGTACACGCCGCTTATCTAAGCAGGGAGTTTTTGTGCTGTCAATTAAATTATTGTTCTGGGCAACAAATGTGTGTGAAAATAATGAAAGTTTATAAAAGTTTCGAAAAAATTGCCCTATATTAAACAATTTGTACAACACTATCAAACCTTTTTGTAATTAGAGCTTGGTCTTCTTTGTTGTTTGATAGATATAGCTGTTCAGAAGAGTAAACGGAATTAATGGCAAAACTTACAAAATTTGATCAGGCATAGATGACTGTGAGGTTATTACAATCCTTGACAAGAGGACTCAAAGCCCTCGATATTCTAAGAGAAGCTGATGCACCGCTTAGAATGACGCATATTGCTGAGCTACTGGATGTTGATAAATCAAACGCTTCTCACATCTTAAAGACATTGGTGGCAGCAGGATATGCATCACAAAATTCATCACGCCGCTATTCAGCTGTTTCACAGAAAACATGCTCTACAAATCAGCATTCTCTCACTGAAGTGATTGCGTGTAAGGAACGTTGTCGTCCTGCACTGGAAGAAATCGTTCAGACAACAGGAGAATGTGCTCATCTTGCGGTCTTGGTTGAAGACCGAGTGTGGTATGTAGATAAGGTTGACTCTCTGCGACCATTAAAAGTAGACCACCCGATAGGTTCTCTATCACCGCTGCACTGTACCGCACTTGGAAAGGCTTTTCTGGCCTTTGGAAATGCCCAAATTCCAAATGAACTAAAGATTTATACTCAGAAAACAATCATCAATTTACCTCATATACATCAAGAACTTTTGCAAACTCGCAAGGTTGGTTTCGCAATTGATAATGAGGAATTTTCAGAAGGAATTCGATGTGCTGCATATCCATTATTTGATGGTCGAGGAGGTATGATCGCAGCTATTGGAATTTCAGGGCCTTCCGTACGTATCCAGCATGAGCACCTTAAAACATTTGGGGCAATCCTTAAGAATGTGGCGAATAAACTTAATTTTTCAGAGGTAACATGACCAGGCAGGCAATTCGCGTGGGCATTATCGGCACAGGTCGAATCTCTGACCTACATGCTATCGAGTACATACAAAACCCCTTCAGTCAGATCACAGCGCTCTGCGATCAAGATCTCGACCTTGCAAAAGCTCGAGCAGAAAAGTGGGGATGTCCGGATGCAGTTGTTACAAATAATTATGAAGACTTATTGGCGCGAGATGACGTGGACTTGGTTGAATTGCTGCTGCCTCATAATTTGCACTTGCCGATTGCTCTAAAGGCGATCGAAGCGAAGAAAATCGTTTCACTACAAAAGCCAATGTGCATCAATCTAGATGAAGCAGATCAATTGGTAGCTGCCGCTAAAGTGAGTTCACAGCCTTTTAAAGTCTTTGAAAACTTTATCTTTCATCCACCAGTGATGAAGGCCAAAGCTTTGATAGATGAGGGAGCGATTGGTGAACCACTGTCGATCCGGATTAAGTCAAACTCTGGCAAGGGAAAAACAGCGTGGGAGATACCAAGCAGTGCTGATGCATGGCGACAAGATAAAGAGACCTCTGGAGGTGGTCCGCTAGTTTTTGATGATGGGCATCACAAATTTGCACTGGCCTGGTACTTCATGGGGAATCCAAAAGAAGTGCACTCTTACATTCATCATACACAACGGAAAGACGGTGGTTTTTTGGATGCCCCATCATTGATTTCATTTCGTTTCCAGAATGGGAAAATTGGCAATTTGGAGGTGGTCTATTCTCCTGAACTTGAAATTTCTGGCTACTACTATGCGCAGGATGACCGTTTGGAAATAACAGGCACACATGGGATCATTTGGATCAACGGAGGGCATGGTCGAATCGGTGAAACTCCTCCACTAGTGCTCTACTCCAGGGACAATATCACTGAATATCGGGATATCGCTATGGGGTGGGAGCAGAGTTTTATTCAGTCAACTCGCCATTTTCTCAATGTGCTAAAAGATGGAGGAGAGCCCATTTTGACTGCCAGGCAGGGAAGACAGGTATTAAAATTTGCCTTGGCAGCAGAAGAATCAGCCCAAAAAGGGCAATCCATTAGATTGCAGGAGGATCTGTCATGAACTCATCACAAGGTTTCCCAGAAACCCAATTAAAAAGAGCACAGTGGTTTAAAAGCCATGGTGGAGTGAATGCAGTTGTTGAGGCAGGAATATTATCAAATACAGTTTCCTTAGGCCTGACTGAGGTACTGGTGCTAGGGCTGATCAGGCAAGGAGTTACGAAATTTCTAATGATCTTGGGACATGGTTCTACTGAATTTGGAGAAACACTTCGAGTTTATGAATCTGCAGGTTTGGTGAACGGGTTTCAGTTTCGAAATGAAGTTGAAATGGCCCACACCGCCACAGCATTACGTTGGGTGTATGATGAACCATGTGCCGTTGTTACTTCTATTGGACCAGGAGCTCTGCAAGCCATGGCAGCATCTATAGTTTCTTCATCGAATGGCATTGGAGTCTATCACATTTACGGTGATGAAACTACCTATGGCGAGGGATACAACATGCAGCAGATACCGAAACGTGAACAAGGCATGTTCGGGCAAATCACAGCTGTTATGGGATCATCATACACTCTCCACACTCCTCAGGCCTTTCGTGATGCACTTCGAAGAGGTGCCACAAGAGTTTTTCATCCTTCAAAGGCAGGACCCTTCTTTTTGAATCTACCCATCAATACACAGCCTGAAATGGTTACCTTACGATTAGATAGCTTGCCAGAGCGTCCTCGGCAATTGGCACCTTACCTCCTCAACGATACCTTGATCAAAAATGCAGCAGCATTGATTTCCCAAACTTCTCAGGTAGCAATCAAGGCGGGAGGAGGTTCTCGCAAAGCTTCAGAGGCATTGCTCTGTTTTGCAGAAACATCTGGGGCCGTAGTCGTTTTAAGCCCTGGCTCTACAGGGGTTTTACCAGATGATCATCCACAAAACATGCATGTCGGCGGGTCAAAGGGTACCATCAGTGGTAATTATGCCATGCAGGAAGCTGAGCTAGTTATTTTTGTCGGTAGCCGAGGAGTTTGTCAAAGTGACTGTTCTGGTATGGGTTGGCCTAAAGCAAAATATGTGATCAACATCAATACAGATTTTAACGATGCGCTTCACTACAACAATACCCTAGCATTGCAAGGAGATGCAGCTACAGTTCTTAAGCAACTGACTCAATGCTTAGACAAACAGAAAAATACAAGTGAATGGTTGTCAAAGTGCTTAGCTAAAAAACAAGAATGGCAAGCATTCAAGAAAGATCGATTTGATGCAGCAACTATTAAAGATGACATTTGGAAAATTCCTCTGCTAACTCAGCCTCAGGTAATTAAAATTGCTGATGACTTTGCACGACTTCATGGAGCTATAAAGTTTTTTGATGCAGGTGACGTTCAAGCAAATGGATTCCAAATTGTGGAAGATAATTCTCCTGAAGAAACGTTCACTGATTCAGGATCATCCTACATGGGCTTCGCTGTTTCTGCATTGCTTTCCCAAGCCCTAGCAAATGAAGGCCGTTACGGTATCGCCTTGACAGGAGATGGTTCCTTTATGATGAACCCACAAATTTTGATTGATGGCATTCAGCATGGTGTACATGGAACTATTTTGTTACTCGATAATCGTCGAATGGCAGCGATCAGCCAATTGCAAGAAGCCCAATACGGTTGTGCTTATCGAACAAATGATTTGGTAGAAGTGGACTATGTGAAGATGGCTCAATCCATAAAAGGCATTCGAGCGTTTTGGGGAGGTACTGATCTTGAGGATTTGAAAAAGGTGTTAGTTGAAGCCTGTGCTCACCAAGGCCTCAGCCTGATTCAGGTACCAGTTTACCATGGGCCTAACCCACTTGGAAGTATGGGAGCACATGGAAGCTGGAACGTTGGAAACTGGTGTGAGGAAGTCCAGCAGAAGTATATTGAAACAATGATTTAAATTATCTTGAAAGTAGTTTTATGGCTAGGGTTTGAACAGAGAATGGTATTTAAACTAAAATTTCAAAAAAATGATCTTCACTAATTACCCTGAGACACCAATGTACGAAAATTTTGGGCTTTTAATCGGTGGAAGATGGCAATCAGCTAGCGATCGAGAAATATCTGTTGTGAGTCCTGCTACAGAGCAACAGATAGGGACTATTCCAGCAGCTACAAGAGACGATATTGAAAGAACTTTAGTCACCTGTCAGCAAGCAGGTTTAGAATGGAGAAAAACTTCTGCTTGGTCACGTGCAGCTATTTTGCGTCGCACAGCTGATCTAATCAGATCTCGTGTCGATGAAATTGCAAAATTAATGAGTACTGAAACAGGTAAACCTCTTGTTGAAGCGAAAGCAGAGGCAGGAGCCAGTGCAGATCAGTTTGAGTGGTATAGTGAGGAGGGTAAACGAGCATATGGCAAAATCATTCCAGCTAGGTTGCCAGATGAACGCCTTTCAGTCGTCTACCAGCCAGTGGGTCCCTGCCTAGCACTGTCAGCGTGGAATTTTCCGTTGTTGTTACCAGCTCGTAAAATTGCTGCTGCACTTGCTGCTGGTTGTCCGGTCATCTCACGTCCTGCCTCAGAAGCACCTGGGTCTTGTTTTGCTCTCGGTCAAGCTTTAATTGATTCAGGTTTGCCTGCAGGAGTCTTTTCAATTCTTACTGGTGATCCCAATCCAATGGTAGGAGATTTGATTTCTTCACCGATTATCAGAAAGGTCTCGCTGACAGGTTCAGTAACTGTTGGAAGAGAAATCCTACGCCAGTGTGCTGAGGGCATAAAGAAAGTCACAATGGAACTGGGTGGCCATGCCCCAGTCATTGTTTATCCGGATTTTGACCCTATTGCTGCTGCAAAAAAATTGGCTACTTCAAAATTCCGCAATTGTGGTCAGGTCTGTATTTCACCCTCAAGGTTCTATGTTCACCATTCCATTATCGAACCTTTTGCCAAAGCTTTTGTTGAGGTTGCTAAAAATCTGAAAACCGGCAGTGGTCTCGATGAAGAGGTTACAACTGGACCAATGATTCGAGAAAGATCCCTAAAAAATGCACTCTCACTCATTTCTGATGCACAAGCAAAAGGAGCAGAGTTGATCCTTGGTGGGAACCGAGATGCAAACCATAAAACTGGATATTTTTTGGAACCAACAGTGCTAGTTAATGTCCCCACAGAAGCTAGAATCATGATCGAGGAACCTTTTGCTCCTGTGGCTCCCATAACAAGTTTTGATCGATTTGAGGAGGTAATCAAATTAGCCAATTCAACCCCTTTTGGTCTGGCTTCTTACATTTTCACACATGACTCTGCATTAGCTGAGCAGACTGCTCAGGCTTTAGAATCAGGAATGGTAGGAATCAACGAAACATTGCTGGCCACTGCAGAAGCACCTTTCGGTGGTATAAAAGAAAGTGGCTTTGGTCGGGAGGGTGGAAGCCTGGGAATTTTTGACTATATGGTTCCAAAGTATATTAGACACCACTTGGCCAAAGGATCTGTGGATGTCTGAAATTTCAAAGGGACTCGCTAAC
>JAQWOT010000342.1 GCA_029245725.1 SAR324 cluster bacterium
GGACACCACGGCTGGTGCCATAGAGAATAGAGTCAGGATGAGCCCAGTGAGGACATTGCATCCTTAGATCTCCAAATTTCGGAGATTACTTCATTTGTCTAAACGACGCAAATGCTCCAACCCCAGCCAGTGAATAATAAAAGAATTCAGATTTATGGAAGTTTGAAAAGTAATCAATGCAAAAGTGGCAAAAGAGCGGAATATTTATAGAATTTATCAAAGAATACTAACTAGCTAATTGACCAAAATCAATTTTTGTCTTGCAAAAATAGACTAAATAGTAGAAAGCATTCATTTGAAGCGATTAATAGTGAATACTAAAGATAAGGAACGATGCTATCACTGTCCTGATTTTAATGTCAGGGAATTAAAAAATAGAAATACTGCTTCTATCCCAAACCTTCAAGGTCAAACAGCAGACTACACAGAAAAAATCGTTTCAGTTTCATTAAATGAAGGTAACACTTCAATTTAAATCAAATAGTCAATATCAACGAATAATTTGATTATTCGTAAACAAATTGATTATTAAATTTATTAAAAGGGCAAGATGAGATCTCTCTTAATTTTAATCATGTTGATAATACCAATAAAGATATTTGCTGATGCGGGTCTAATGAGACCAGATGGAAAGATAAATCGAGGTGGAAAGATTATTACTGCTTTTGGAGTGACAACAAAAAACTTTGATATTTATCAGGGTGGATCTTTTCCCGTCATGTCACATATGTATAATTCTCTAGTTCGTTACAATTTAGTTGATGGGCTAAAAACTATAATTCCAGATTTGGCAACAGATTGGAATATAAGTGATGATGGGTTAATTTATACTTTTAATTTGAGGAAAGGGGTAAAATTTCACGATGGTGTAGAATTTACTGCAGATGATGTAATTACTACATTTGATAAAAAGATTTTGAATGCTCCAAGAAATATAGTTTCAGTTTACAAATCAAATTTTGAGATGGTAAATGAAATTGAAAAAACTGGAAAATATCAAATAAGATTTACGTTAAAATATCCAACATTATTTTTTTTAAATGTCTTGGCCGCACCACAACATTTGATATTACCAAAGCATTATCTAGAGAAATACAACTATGATCTAAAAAAACAATGCTGTGCTCCGGGAACAGGAGCATTCAAGTATGTGAAATATGAAACTGGAGAACGATGGTTGTACACGAAGAATGAAAACTATTGGGACCCAGAACTTCCGTATGTTGATGAACTTGAGATGTTACATGTACCAGCTTGGTCTGACAGAGGAACAGCTATTTTAACAGGTAGAGCAAATTTATCATGGAATGTTTCATCTGAGACATGGGATGCAGGGAAAGAAAAAGAAGGTATTGAAGCAGCACTAATTCCGAACTTCGGTGCATATTGGGTTCACTACAACGTGAAAAAAGGGCCATTGAGTAATAAACTTGTAAGAAGAGCAATTTTACTGGGTGTAAATCAACATAATATGATAAATGCATTTAGCACTCAGGAAAGAATCAATCTCACAAGATGGACACCTTATGGTGATCCTTATGCGACTCCACCATCAGTTATAGAAAAGCTTCCTGGATACCGAAAAAATGACAAAAATGATATATTAGAAGCAAAGTCACTACTGAAGGAAGCAGGTTATGAAAATGGAATTGATGGTCTCACATTTCTAGCTGCATCTGGTCCTCAAGCCGAACTATTAGCTCCAGCATTTCAAGAAATGTTAAGAAGAAATTTAAATATAAAAGTTAAAATAAAATTGATGGAAAGAGCAATGATGCGGGGAGAAGTACTGAAGGGTAATTTTGATATGGCTCTGGATACACAGGGTCATTCAATCTCCGACTTTCTGCCACGAGCTACAATATGGTGGAAAACGGGGGGATCAACTAATATGGGTGGTTATTCTAATCCTGAATTAGATTCAATCATAGATCAAATGAAGGGAATCACTGATGTTCACTTAAAGCATTCTCTAGTTAGACAGGCAGAGGCAATTTTAGACGAGGATCCACCTTGGTATCTAGTAGGATATACATATCATCTGCCCATGTGGAGTTCGAAAGTAAAGGGAATTGATCTTGCCAATAGAGCTAGTGCGGAATGGGGAAGATTTGAAACGATCTATATCGAAAAATAATTCCTTCTAATCATAAAGTCAAATGATACTCGTCCATGAATCCTAAAGTGGCATGGACGAGAGATCTTTACTAAAAAAGTAAATTTTCATTTTAAGAAATATTAGACAAGAATATATATAAATTATAGCTCTATCAGTTCGTTTAAACTAGACCTTAGTAGGTGTATTTTCAGTATTTGTTCGGAAAGACTATAGAATCTGTTTACTAACTTAACTTATGAATAAAGTGAATAGCTATCACAGTAAAAGAAGAGTCAGTATAATTTGAAAAATTATATTTTGAAAAGATTGATTATTGCGATACCAACAATTTTGGGCATCACAATATTCATATTTGTTGGAATGCGAATCATACCAGGTGATCCTTTAAAATACGTTGAAACAGAAGGCCTTGGTTACATAGAATTGACAAAGGAAGAGTTAGAGTTACAAAGGGCAAGTCTAGGTTTGGACAGGCCATATTATATACAGTACGCGGTTTGGATTAAAGATGTCATTAATGGTGATTTTGGTTTCTCATTCTTTACCACTGAACCAATAAGTACAATCTTTGGTAGAAGAAGTCCAATATCGATCGAAATTGCGCTGATTGCGATATTTTTCTCATTTATAATTGGTGTTCCACTTGGAATG
Source organism: SAR324 cluster bacterium (assembly GCA_029245725.1). Lineage (NCBI taxonomy): Bacteria > Deltaproteobacteria > SAR324 cluster bacterium. The sequence continues at coordinate 2,771 of JAQWOT010000342.1, forward strand.
CTATGTGCGGTTCTACGTAACACAATCTTTGATAATATCAGTCGGGTTGGTGTAACACTATTCATAGCTATGCCAAGTTTCTGGCTGGGAATGCTAATAATATTATTCTGTGTACTTATTCTAGAGTGGCGACCACCACTAAAACTAATACAGATTTGGGATGATCCAGGAGGGAATCTAGCAATAGTTTTGTTGCCTGGTTTTACTTTAGGAATTGGCCTCTCAGCAGTAATTGCCAGAATTACAAGATCAAGTGCGCTCGAAATATTTCACGAGGATTATATCAGAACAGCTCGTGCAAAAGGTTTGTATGAGAGTCTCGTAGTGTGGAGACATGTTTTAAAAAATAGTTTGCTACCAGTTGTTACCACTCTGGGGGTCGCTTTAGGAAGCCTATTAGGGGGCTCAGTATCGGTAGAAAAAGCTTTTGGTGTTCCAGGAATGGGTAATTTATTAGTAGCGGGGATAGAGGCGAGAGACTGGATGATGATACAAAATTTAATTTTGATATATGGTATTATTTATACATTAATAAACTTAGTTGTCGACATAAGTTACGCATATATTGATCCTAGAATAAGATATGATTAATTAAGAAATGCTAAAGTTTTTAAAATCCAGTCCAATTGGCTCAGTTTCATTTCTTATTTGGGTAATACTCGTACTAGTTGCAGTCTTTGCTGATTACATTTCCCCATATGACCCACTTGAAGCTGATTATGGGGCAATAAGAAAACCACCTAGTTCTGATCATATCTTAGGAACCGACCACATGGGTCGGGATGTTTTAAGTAGAATCATTTATGGTACCAGGATTACACTAATCGTTGCAATAACTTCAGTAGTCATCGGTGATTTTATTGGATTTATAATAGGGCTGATTACCCCGTACTTTGGTAAAAATACTGATACTTTAACTCAAAGGCTTATTGATGTATTAATGTCTTTTCCAGATATAATACTAGCTCTAATGCTACTTACAGTCTTTGGTTCAGGCCTAACAACAGTTGTAATTGTAATATCTGTAACAAGAATTCCCTATTCGGCAAGGATCACAAGATCAGTTGTTCTAACAGTAAAAGAGCATACCTTTGTGGAAGCTGCAAAAAGTATTGGTGTATCTAATATAAAAATAATTTATAGGCATATTGCCCCCCAATGTATTGCACCAATGCTAGTAGTTTTCAGTTTGCATCTTGGCGTCGCAATTTTTGCGGAATCAGCACTGAGTTTCTTAGGTCTTGGTATCCCACCTCCAGATCCGAGTTGGGGTAACATGTTAGGAAGTGTCCTTGCGTCCTCATTCAAGCCACCCTGGTGGTTAGTACTTTTTCCAGGTCTAGCAATTACAATAGCAATACTTTCAGCAAATTTGTTGGGTGACGGATTAAGAGATTTCTTGGATCCAAAACTGAAAAATAAAATCTAAATGGAAAGGAAAATATGACCTTTGAAGTATTTGATTACCGTAAAGACATCAAAAATTTAATTGTTACGCCACAAATAAGAAGTCGTTTCCTAAAAATGGAACCAGGTCAGTATAATCAAAGACATAGCCATGACTTGGGGTATGAAATGTTTTTAATACTTCAAGGTAAGGCCGAATTTGAAATTGAAGGTCACAAGGAAATTGTTGGTGAAGGGCAACTGTGTATGACAGGACCAGATGAAATACATGGTGTTCGAAATATGTTAAGTGATGAACCAACTATTATGTATCTCTCCGTAACTCCACATATTGCACCAACCCATACGTTTTGGGTAGAAGATCATGCAGAAAAAAAACCACCAAGATTTGCACCTAACTCTCAATATGATGTAGCAGAAGATTTCTCAATTCCAAAGACGAAACTAATCAATGATCAAATTGAATCATTGGAACAGCTTAAAAGAGTATTTGATGAAAACATAAAATCTATTGGAACTGAGTTAGAGTTACTGAAAAATGAGGAGGATACAACTAGAATGAAAAAACTAAGAGATGATATGTCTAAACAAATCCACGATCTTTATAATGAATTATATGCATTTGGAGACTTTTGGAATAGTCTAGCACCGAGGATTGAACAATGAAAAAAATAAAAATTGGTGTCATTGGTTGTGGGGCAATTGCTCAAGTGCATCATATACCAAATATTATCGATCTGCAGGATAGGTATGAATTATCATATATATGCGATGTTTCTCTAGATCTAGTCAAATTTCTACAAAAAAAGTTTCATATACCATCAATTACAACTGAATATAGAAAACTATTAGAAAGTGATATTGATGCAGTTTTGCTATGCCAATCTGACCCCAAAACAGAATCTGCTGTAGAAGCCTTCAGAGAAGGAAAGCATGTCCTTATTGAAAAACCTATGTGTTTTTCCGTTCAGAACGCGGATAAAATTATTCAGGCATGCAAAGATGCAAATACAATTGGACAAGTAGCATATATGAAATTGTTTGATCCTGGTTTTAGAAGAATCGAATCAGATATAAAGTCTTTAAATGATATAAGATACGTTCAAGTTAATCATTTACATCCTGATAATTCGCTTCATTTAGCACAATTTGATATTAAGGTATTCAATAACTCTATCGCTCAACCAAATTATGAGAAAGGTAGTAAAAATAGTGCACTTACTCAGCTTGATAAAGAGGTTACTGAAGCGATTGGTGATCAAAATATTCAAATAAAAAAAGCCTTTAGAACAATCGCTGGTAGTATGATTCATGATCTTTATGGCCTGCGTCAATTGTTTGGAAAAAATACTAAAGTGAATAATGTGAATATCTGGAATGAAGGGTGTTCAATATCGATTGCGTTGGATTATGGACAAGGTTTTATATGTAATGTGTCATGGATAGATTTACCTGAATTATGGAATTTCAAAGAAACCATTGAAATTTATGGATCTCAAAAAAGGCTTATTTTAAATTATCCATCAGGATTTTCGAAGGGTCTCCTATCAGAAGTTACAATCATGGATATTACAAATGAAAAGGAGTCAAGGGAAATAACACCTAAGCTTTGTTGGGAAAGTCCATTTGTTGCTGAATTAAAATATTTTTACGATACAATATATGGAATTACTGACAATAAAAATTCAATTATTAATGCAAGAAATGATATAGAATTAATTACATCGATAATAAATAAATATTTAACATCAAAATGACAAATCTATTAGATGTTGAAAATCTGAAGATACATTTTAAAACAGCAAAAGGCTATCTAAAAGCTGTCAATGGAATCTCGTTTTTTCTGAATGAAGATGAAGTGCTTGGTGTAGTAGGTGAAAGTGGGTCGGGAAA
>JAQWOT010000343.1 GCA_029245725.1 SAR324 cluster bacterium
GTGATCAACCAGCTGTTGCCTATGAATTCCACGGAGCTTGGGGAGACTAAGAATTCACCAGCACTATAAAATCTTGTTTTTTCACCCTCAGCCGCATAAAAGCTGGAGTTATTCTTAATCTATCTTCCTTTCAGCTTGCACCAAATAGCCCTCAGTGTTTTCTCAATTAAATTTCTAAAACTAGAACTGAGACTTGAAAATCTAAATGCTCGTATATTGAATGGATTGTTCTGGATTCAGAATTGCTTAGAAATTGAGAAATAAAAGTGTCTTTCAAAGATTTCAGCGGGGGGCTAATTTATGGTTGTTTGGTTAATTCTACTTGGTGGAGCCTTCACCATTTTGATTTTATTCAGACAAAGAAGGGTGGAAAGCGAAGCTTTAGAGATTCCTTCCGCGATGATCATGCTCTTTCATCCAACGAAAGGGGAAGGAGACCTGACTCTCTGTGGGGCAGTGATTTTATATTCCTTTTCGAGGGTAGTTCTGGAATTGTTCGAAATTGTGAGAAACGTATTCTAGTTGAGAGATTCTGCAGAAGACACCTCTGAAAACTTGATTAAAACCCTATCTATATTCCAGTCAAATATTTAGGCCAATAAAGTCTACCGTTCAGCAAGATTCTCCTGTTTCGCAAATTATTCAGCTATCCACTTGAACGAAGATCAGCAATAGTCTTCCTTGGGGTGATTGCCTCGACACTGACAATTAATTCAAGCAGAGCACCAGTTTCTGACTCAGATGCCTTTTCGAAGGCCTCTGCAAAATCCTCCGTTTTTCTTACACAAAAACCCTTCATTCCAAAAGCTTCAGCAACGGCAGCAAAATCGGGATTGTGCAGATTCGTTCCAGAAACTCTACCAGGATACTTCTTCTCCTGGTGCATCCGAATGGTGCCATAAGCTCCATTATTTAAGACTAAAATCACCATTCTAGCGCCATGCTGAACAGCTGTGCCGAGTTCAGCCAATCCCATTTGTAGATCTCCATCACCGGCAAAACAAACAACCTGCCGATCAGGATAGGCCAGTGCCGCAGCGATTGCTGCTGGCAGCCCATAGCCCATAGCCCCACTTTGTGGAGCCAGCAACCTATGTCTTGGGCCAAAGCAAAAGTGTTTATTTGGCCAAAATGCGAAATTTCCTGCCCCGTTGGTCAAGATGGCATCCTTCTCCAGCCGATCTTGCAGGAACTTCATCACTGCTGACATGTCCACAGGGCTGTTTTGTGGAGGAGCTATCAAGGATGAAAGATAGTCAGAATGGCCCTTAGCCATCCACGAGGTTCTCTGGTGAAGATTTTTACCGCTAATTTCCAAGCTCTCAAGAAACTGCGAAAGCTGGTTTGGGTTTGCATGAAAACTAATACGTGGTTGAAATATTTTGCCGATTTCTTTGTCCGAAGCGTGAACATGAATCAATTTTTGACGAGGATAGGGTACTTCCAAGAGCGACCAGGACTGAGTAGCGGCCTCACCCAGGCGGGCATTGATAGCCAATATCACATCTGAATTTTTGATCATTTCAGCGAGATGGGCTGCCATCCCAACACCGGCGTCTCCAACGTACACAGGGCTATTGTTGTCAATGAGGTCGTGATAGCGAAAAATTGCTGAAACAGGAAAATTATGAAGCTCTGCAAACTTCTGCAAAGCGGCTTTGCCCACTCCCTTCCAGCCTCCTCCCCCGATGAGGATCAGAGGTCGCTCCGCCCCGTTCAGAATCCCTGTAAGCGCTTCAGCTTGAGAAAGATCAACCCCAGCCTCAGCTACTTCAAGTGGTTGACAAGGTTCGACAGAAGTTTGAGTGGTCAACATGTCTTCGGGTAATCCAATCACTACTGGTCCTGGCCGACCCGACAAGGCAAGTCGCCATGCACGGCTAACGAACTCTGGAATGCGCGCAGCGTTGTCAATCTCAGTAGCCCATTTGGCCAAAGGCCCAAAGAAAGCACGATAATCAACTTCCTGAAAAGCCTCTCGGTCTTTATGATCAACACCAACCTGTCCTACGAAAAGAATCATCGGAGAGCTGTCTTGATGAGCAGAATGAACACCGATTGAGCCATTGGCCGCTCCAGGACCCCGAGTTACAAAACAGATTCCTGGCATACCAGTCAGCTTACCCCATGCACATGCTGCAAAACTGGCGGCCCCTTCCTGTCGACAGAGGGTGAACTGAATGTCAGCATCATGAAGAGCATCCAATACCGCCAGGTAGGATTCCCCCGGGACACCAAAGCTATTTTTTACACCAAGATTTTGTAGACACTGGACAAGGAGCTGAGCACCAGTAAGCCCTTCATTTTTCTCCATTACTCACCCAAAAGAAATACTGATTTTATTAATCTATTTATCTTTTTGATTTTCACTTAAACCAATCTTTTCATTCAGCAAAATTCTTTGCTTAGAAGATCTACCTTTGAACTGAGCTGAATCTTCCATAAATTCCTCAATCACTCTCTTGACGAATGAAAGGCGAAGAGTAATATCCATCCGGTGTTTCATCAAGTTTCGTCTCTCGATTACTTCATCATATTGGAAAGTTACATAGTATGCAGTTGAGATTTATTTATACAAACATGCCGTTTTGGAGAGCTGAAGTTGGCAGAATCAGCCTCTTTATTGGAGACGTGGAATTCGAGGATTTACGAATCGGTCGAGAAGAGTTCCTCCGGGCAAAGGAGTCCGGAAAATTAGATGATGGCACTGTCATGCCTTTCCATCAGATGCCAGTTCTTGAAGTGGACGGAAAATCAATTGCCCAAACAGGTGGCATCGCAAGATTTTGTGGAAAATTATCAGGACTTTACCCAACGGATGATCACCTCAAGGCCGCGCAAATCGATCAGTTTATCGATTTTGCTACTGATCTCAACACAATGGTTTCCAGTACGAACCAAATTAAGGATGAAGACCAAAAATTGGCTGCACGGTTAGAATTGGCAAACGGTCCCCTGAAAAGGAAATTAGGAATGTTAGAGCGTTTGATTCCAGAGGGATCAGATTGGATTGTTCCTCCTTCGATCAGCACAGCCGATATTGCAATTTGGCGAGTTCTAGGATGGTTTACCTCTGGCTTATTGGATGGAATACCCAAAGACCTACTTGCAGACTTTCCAAAAATCAGACGAGCCTGTTTAGCCGTCGATCAACACCCTAAAGTACAGGAATGGATCGGTCGAACCTACCCTGAAAATTATGTAAGAGGCACTTACTGACTAGGTGGAAGCAATGATTGTTTCTCTTGAGCCACTGAATAAAGATCCTCGCTGGCAGGATGCTCCACCAAACACGATGCTTGTACTAGATTGTAGGAAGGCACCCATGCAGATTTCCATGAATATGGATGGAAGCCTGGAATGACCAGAATAGTTCAAAGGAGTAAGCCATGAGTTCAAAGATGATTCGAGTAGCCCTGATCGGGGTGGGTGGTGTCTGTGCACAAGTCCACTATCCTAGTTTTTCTCGGATCCCTGGAGTTAAAATTGTAGGGATTTGTGATCCAGATGCTTCGCTGCGAGAGAAACGGAGCAAGGAATGGAGAGTAGAGGCTTGCTTTAACGATGTTGATGACCTGCTAAGGGAAATACAACCGGAAGCAGTAGTGATCGCCACCCCAAACTGCACTCACAAATCGCTGATTTTGAAAGCTTTCGAAGCTGGGTCACATGTGCTTTGTGAGAAACCACTGGGAATGAATCTTCAGGAGACCAAAGAAATTCTGGCCGCTGCCCAGAAAACAAAACTTTGGAACATGACAGCTTTCACCTATCGATTTGTTCCTGCGATGAACTACATCCGTTATTTGGTTCACACCGGAGCATTGGGAGAGATTCGTCATGCGAGGTTTCAACGTTTACAGGACTGGGGCGAACAAGCGATTGGCTGGCGCCAGTATTATGACCAGGCTGGTTCCGGTGAATTGGGAGATATGGGCATTCACCGGATTGATTTTGCGGAAGATCTGCTGGGTCCCATCGCTTCCTTGTGCGCCCACACAAAACAATGGGCAACTCGTGATCTCACGAAAAGTGGAGAGCCTTGTCCACCCCAGGATGTGGAGGATTGGGTTGCCTGGATCGCCCAATTTGAAAATGGCACAACGGGTGTTTTTGAAATGGGAAAGCTCACCAAAGGCTTTGGTCCAAGAGGTGATCACGATCAGGCTGAGTTGAACGGTACAAAGGCATCTGCAGTTTATCAGCTACATAATCCCTACCAAATCCTTTTCGGTAATCGTGGAAAATCCTACCAAATTCAACCAGTTCCAGCAGAATTTTTAAAGCGTTCTGATTCACCAAGAGATCCTAATGATGGGGATCCTCTGATTCGATTTAGATATGATCAAGCTTGGGAATTTATTAGTGCAATTCGAGAGGGTAGGGAGTGCACACCATCCTTCTATCACGGGATGCGTGCCCAGGCTGTGGCGGATGCCATCTTAGAAGCTGCAGAATCTAGAAAATGGATTGATGTTAAAGTTTAAACAATTAAAATAATTTAATTAATTTAATTTTATGATTTAATATATTATAAATGAATCATTCACTTTACCAGCAACCATTGTCTAGTCTTTTTTATCTCAGGCACCTAACCAGGCATCTCTTCTAGCGACGAAGTAACCCCCTTGATGGTGGTGCGTCTCATATCACGTTCTTCTTTGTTGTCATAGCCCATCGCACGATGCATCGTGGCTTGGTTATCCCAAATCACCAGGTCATTGACTTTCCACTTATGTCGATAAACGAATTCTCGCTGGGTCGCATGCTCTGCCAATCGCTTGAGAAAGATCCGAGATTCGGGAACTGTCCAACCCTCGATCATGCCTGCATGTGCAGAAAGATATAGGGAAATGTTCTTGGTCCTAGGGTGCCTTCGAACGAGGGCCTGCCTGACTGGAACCATTGCTTCCTGCTGATCTTCCCGGAACTCTGTAAAACCCAGTTCACCTCTTGAATATAGCTGACTGTGGCGAGTTACCTGGCCAAGGCATTTCTGCTGAGTTTTTTCATCTAATGCATTCCAGGCAGCTCTCATGTCTGCAAACTCTGTATCCCCTTCAGTAGCCGGAATGATCTTGGCCGAAAGGATTGAATATTGTGCCGGAATCGCCTTAAAAGAACTGTCTGAATGCCAAAGCATATTTCCAAGGGAAAACAGCCTCTTTGGATCAGCAGCCTCCATTTTTCCACCAGTACGATCTATATTGGAAATATCGTTTAATTCCATTTGCAATCGCCGGTCATCTTGCTTCATGTAATCGCCAGTAGCCAACTCCAAATCACCGAAGTATCGACTGAATCGAATGTGCTGCTCATCTGCCAAAACTTGATTTGGAAAAACTAGCACTGCAAACGTATCCAAAGCGTTTAAGAGAGCTTCGACGTTCTCAGAAGTCAGAGGTTTCGCCAATGAAACGCCTTCTACCTTGGCAACAAAATCTGATAATTTTGGATTGAGTGGTGTGACTTCCAGAGACATTTTCTAATTTACATAAAACGAGGCATCAACAATCTGGGCAGATACAAGATGAGGTCAGGCAGTAGAATTATTACTAATAGAATTAGTAACATTGGGATCAAAATAAAACACACATGCTGTAAGGCGTCAATGATTTTGATCTCACCAATCGAGCAGGAAATCATCAGGCAAAGTCCGTAAGGAGGTGAGACCAAACCAAAAGCAAGAGAGACAACGCCAATGATAGCGAAGTGAATGTCATGGATTCCAGCGTATTGAGCTAAGGGGAGTAGAACGGTTCCAAGAATGATGATTGCTGGAATGGCGTCGATGAACATACCAATGAACAGAAAAGCCCCCGCGATGATCAAACCAGTACTGAGCGGTCCCACACCAAAAGGTTTCAAGAATTCTACGATGGCCAAGGGCACTTTGTAATACGCTAGCAGCCAGCCAAATGCTGACGCAGTTCCTACGCAGAACAATGAAACTGCGGAGAAGCGGCCAGCTTCATAAAATGCTTTGACGACTTTGCTGAGGTTTAAAGTACGGTAGCCAATCACTCCTAGTAAAAGGGAATAAACGACAGCTACAGCCGAAGCTTCAGTAGGAGTAAAGATTCCGCCCACGATTCCTCCGACGATGATAACAGGCGTCATCAATGGGGGAATTGCCTGGATTAGGGCGACAAAGAGTTCTTTGAGGTTTGATCGTTGGGTCGTCTCATAATTATTTGACTTGGCATAAATATATACAGCTAACATTTGTGAGGCAGCAATCAAAACTCCGGGAACCACCCCAGCCAGGAAGAGTCCTCCAATTGAAACTGACATCAATCCCCCCCAGACCACCATCATGATGCTAGGAGGAATGATCACACCCATCACCGACGAACAAGCTGTGATTGCCACTGAAAAGGAAGTGGAGAAACCCTGTTTTTTCATTTGTGGGATCAGTAGGGAACCGATCCCTGCAGCATCTGCTGTTGAAGAACCTGAGATACCCGCAAAGAGCATACTGACAACAACATTTACGTGTCCCAGACCGCCTGTCAAATGCCCCACGAGGGCTCTCGAAAAACGAATCAGGCGATCCGTGATCCCCGAGGCATTCATCAAGTTAGCAGCAAGTAAAAAGAAGGGGACCGCCAGCAAAATGAAAGCGTTATAGGATTTGAACATTTCGTTCATCAACACGATTGGCGTCAAGCGATCCGAAAGCAGCAACACTGGTGCACACGCAAGCCCCAACGCAAAGGCCACTGGCACCCTCAATATGATGAGAACGATAAATGTGGGGAAAAGGATTGCTGAAACTTCTCCCGCAGTCATTTTGAACTTTTCAAGGTTTTCAGGTTATTGATGAATTTTTCGATCAAAAAGAAGAACCATGTTGCCCCTGCCAAAGGCCAGGCCCCGTAGATATAGATCATGGGTAATCCAGACATCTCGGACTGTTGCATCAATCCAAACTGTACCAGTGGCCAACCCCAAATGATGAAGATGACAGCAACACAAGTCATCATGAAATCTGGTATCAATTCCCAAATTACCTTACCGCGTTGTGTCTTCGGCTCAGCTATCAAATCTACGATAAAATGGGACTTGTCACGAACAGCGACCATGGAGCCAACGAGGATGATCCAGATGAAACAGAATCGGGCCATCTCCTCAGTCCAGATGTACCTTGGAATCAAACCCGTGTAGCGGGAGAGCATCTGCATTGAAACTGGAAGTAACAGCAGAAACATCAAGGCTGTGAGCAGGCCTCTGAGAAACCTGTGATAAAACTCAAAAATCATGGTCTTGAGTCATTTGAAGGGAGCCTATTCGGCCCCCTATTTCAAAATTAGGTTACTTTATGGCTTGGATAGCTTTGTAGAGATCAGCAGCATCATTATCTGCAAAGAACTCTTCAAGAACAGGCATCGCAGCATCAATCAACTTCTGACGTTCGGTAAAGTTGACCGTCTTCAATTTGCCCTCAGACTCAAGCTTGGTCAAAATTCCTTGCCCCTCGGTCATTTCAACTACACGACCGTAGGCACCAGCATCTTTTCCAGCCTGAATGATTGCTGCCTGTAAATCTTCGGGAAGGCTTCGGAGAGTCTTGCCACTGACGGCCAGCGGTCGCACGGTAATGGAGTGTGCTGTGAGGGAGATATTTGGTCCAACCTCGTAGAACTTCATCTGCTGAATCCCTGCGGCTTCATTCTCCGCGGCATCAATCACACCAGTCTGAATTGCATTGTAGACTTCAGAGTAAGCGATTACGGATGGAGCCATCCCAAAAGCATTGAACAATTGGGTTTGAATCGGAGCACCCATCACACGAATCGGCACATCACTGATCTCTGACATGTTACTAACTGGCTTGTTGACGATCAGGTGCCGAATTCCACCTCCACCATAGCCAATAATTTTGATGTCAGCGCGCTTGTAAATATCTTCTTCAATCGGTCCAAACACACCGCTTGTCAGTACCTTGCTCCAGTGAGCTGGATCTCTGAAAAGCATTGGTGGATCCATCAGAGTTGCCATCTGGGAAAAGGTTGACATGTGGGAAGGAGAGGCGACAGCGTAGTCAACCGAGATTCCCTGGTTCATGTAGGCGACATAATCTTTCTCCAGTCCTAATTCACTGTTCAGGTGCATCACAAATTCAAGCTCATCGGGGCCATTATAATACATTTTGGTGAGTTCCTCGAAGCGTCGCATCAAGCGAGTGTAGGAGTGTGTCTCATCAAACTGGCTGGCACCGTGCAGTGTGATTTTCTTAGCGTAGACCGTGGTGGTTGCCCCAACAAAAACCATGCTCGTGGCGAGTCCGATTCCAATCATCTTTGACAGAATCGATTTGGCTGTTTTTGAAATCATCCACGTTTTCATGTTTCTCTCCATAGCAAGTTGACATTGAGTATCTTCAATGATGCGAAGTACGCGCGGAGAATATTCCTTTAAGAATTTGATAGCAAGGTATATTAAACTCTGCTTGCATTATTTTGCCGAACATTGCCTGATTGTTAGTTTTTGGGTCTTTGATGCAAATTCTCACTCAAGAAATCAACCATCTGTGGGACCATCTTCGCACCCTGACTCGTTCCCACAGCCTCTGCCAAGGTTGACTGAGCCCCAATTGCCATTCGAGAAGTCGTATTGAGATCCTCAGCCATTTGGACATAGTAGTTGATATCTTTCACCGCATTCTCTATAGAAAATGTGAGATCAATCTGCCCATCGATGGCATAGTTCCTAATAAAATCCATCATACCTGAACGTAATGGTCCCGCTGACATGGCTTGATAAACTTTATCACGGGGAACCTCTGCAGCATCTGCCATAGCGAAGACCTCTGCCATGGCACAGGCCGTTGTCATCGCAAAAAAGTTGTTCAGAAGTTTGATTTTGTTCCCAGTGCTTGACGAACCTAGATAAAAAACATTTTCCCCAAGGTCATTTAGCACTGGTTTTACCTGATTGAAAACCACCTCATCCCCAGCTCCCATGACATTCAGCTTGCCATCCTTTGCGTGTGCTGGAGTTCGCCCCAGGGGACAATCCAAATAGAATGCTCCCTTCGCAGCCAAATCCTGTGCAATCTTCAATGTCGAAGAGGGCAAAGAAGTGCCGAAGTCGATTACAGTTGTACCAGCTTTAACTCCCAAAAGGACTCCTGCGTCACCGTAAATGTTAGATTCCACACTTTGGGAGTTATCCACACAGAACATCACAATCTCGACTTGTTCTGCCATCTGCTTTGCTGAGGCTGACTCAACAGCTCCCCGAGATATTGCTTCCTCAATTTTCTGACGACTTCGATTGCCTTTGACTATCAATTCATAGCCCAGCGATTGAAGTCTTTCTACCATGGCTGAGCCCATCAGTCCCAAGCCAATAAATCCAATTTTTGGTTTCTGCATATCTATCCTGGATAATTGATATTGAAATATTTAAATTCGTTAGTATCTGGAATCATAATGATTTCCTTTTAGAATAAGGCAAATAATTATCAGAGACATAAGTCAATTTATCAGGAAAAAGACAAATGAATTTTGCTAAATGGTGGCTGAATTTTCAAAAATCGCTCGACTAAATTCCCTAAATTCATATTTTTGGTCGGATAACAAATATACCTTGCTTGAAGGTTGGGCAGCAAAATCTCGCATTTTCAAATAAATAATTTGTAGAAGGATCCAGATGATCATCAGAAAAGTCACCCCTTTGAACAGTCCAAATACCACATCACAACCAATTGATCTTGAAATCGAAGACGGTAAGATCATCCGCCTTGGACCTCAGTTGGACAACCCAAAGGGTTTTAAAGAGTATGCATTTGAAAATGCCCTGATGTCGAAAGGTTGGGTGGATCTGCACGTACACGTCTATTTTGGGGCGACCGACATCTCCATCCGGCCTGAACAGGCTGGACTTGAAACTGGAGTGACTACTTTAGTTGATTGTGGCTCTGCAGGGGAAGCCAACTTTGTGGGATTTTCAGAATTCATTGCTAAACAGGCCAAAGAGAGGCTCTTTGCTTTCTTGAACATCGGAAGCATCGGACTTGTCGCCTGCAATCGAATCAGTGAACTTTCTCTTGGGTTTCGCTCGGTGAATGTAGAACGAACTTTAAAAACCATTGAGAATTATCCTGACCTAATTCGGGGGATCAAGTGCAGGGCTAGTCAGGTCATCACTGGAGACTTAGGTGCTGAAGCAGTACGAGTAGCGAGGAAGGTAGCCCGTGTCGCAGGATTGCCGCTGATCGTCCATGTTGGGGAACCACCACCCTTGATGGAAGACGTGCTTGATCTTCTCGAGGAAGGGGATGTGGTCACCCATGCCTTTCATGGGAAACCCGGGGGTAATCTGATGGAGGATCCGAGGTCACTTGCCGCTGTTCACGAAGCGAGAATTCGGGGGGTTTTACTGGACGTGGGGCATGGTGCAGCCTCTTTTTCCTTCAAGGTGATGCGCTTTGCGAGAGAGCAGGGAATCGAAACAGATTTGATTAGCACCGACCTGCACCGCAACAGCATCAAGGGGCCTGCCTACGACCTGCCTACAACCCTTTCAAAACTTTTGAATCTGGGAATGCCGCTGGAACAAGTCATTGCAGCAGGATCAACAAGACCCTCTTCCTTTTTAGACCCCACGGAGGGGGAAGATTGGTTGAAAGTTGGAAAGAAAGCAGACCTAACAGTATTCCGGGTAGATCAAGCGAACACTTCAGTCGAAGACAGCCTGGGTGATAATCTCACTTTAACTCAGTTGATTCATCCACTACTCGCCATTCAGGGTGTAAATCATGCTGAGTGCGGTCTACGATTCCAGTAAAATTTTGTTTGAGCACAAAAACTAGCACCAATGGGCTGGGAGGATCGGCCGGCCATTATCAAGCTTATCTGCAATCCAGTTTGCTTGTCGAACCCCATCTCGATAACTCGAGTGCTGCAAAGGTACTCTATCAACAGGCCCCGTAAAAGCCTCAACCAAAGCATCACAGAACCCCACAGAGTCTTCAACTAACATGGTGGGTATTTGAACATGGGGAGCGTGATGAACTGGTTCAAAATAAGACAGAGTTTTCTCTACGGACATTTGAGCGGATGCTGAGCCTCGCAAGTGATCGTTGAATTCTTCGAGGGGATAGTTGCTAGCCTGTGATGCCCTCTTAAGGGAGTTGTAATGGAGCGCAGGGGTATAGTGGAGGGCGGCTGCCTCAGATCTACGGGCTGCTGTCCAAAGCGCTAATTCACCACCAAGTAAGCAAATTCTTTGACCGTCCACTTCTTCACGACTTTTCAAAAAGTCCATGACAGATAGACAATCTCCAGCAATATCACGGTAAATGTAGGATTCTGCAGCTTCAATCCCCAAGGTCAATAATCCTGGATATGCTGCCGCAAAAGGCTCATCAGAGAGTCGTTGGCCTCGATGACACAACGCTACGCAGATATATTTACAACGCTCTTCGAAAGGTGGGATGTGAACAACGCTCCCATAGTTTGGGAGATGGTAGATGACTGGGAAGGGCCCTTCACCTCTTGGCACACTGTAGTAAGCAAAGATTCGATAACCTTTCACACTTGAAAGCTGTAAGCCGTACAGAGTGAATTGAGGTTTGCTGCGAATGGACAGTGCCTTCAATTCAGGCTCTGGAACCACTGAATTCAAGTCGCTTTCAATACCAGCCCAGAATTGATCAAAGTCCTTTGGTTTCATGATTCCTTGTATTTTCAGAGCTTGGTGACTCAAGATCCAGCTTGTTTCAATTGGTTGTCGAAAAAAGCATCCACCACATGATCATGCTCATGATGATTGGCGTCATGACCATGCCCTTCGTATTCGTAGAGCTTTTTATTAGACGTACCAATCCTTTCCATCAATGGATAGGCAGTCTCTGGAGGACAAACATCGTCTTGCAGGCCAATGTACACGATGATGGGACATTGAATCCGCTCTGCAAAGTTGAAGCAGTCATAATAATTCCAAGTATCCACTATCGCTGACCTATGTTCTGGGTGTATTCCCAGATAATCGTTGATTTCCTCATACGGATAAGTACGCGTCAATTTAAAGGCGTCCACGACGCCCGCAAGATAAGGTGCTCCAGCTGAAGCGGCTCTGACTTGTTGACGGAGCGCGGAGACAACAAGAGTCAATGCACCTCCCTGGCTACTCCCTTGGATTCCAATCCGATCAGAGTCTACCTCTGGTTGCTCAAGTAGAAAATCAATCACCCTCACTGCATCGATGTAAAATCCCTTGTAACCGTAATGGTCTCGATCATTGATGTTGTGGGTTAACAAACCAGGATATCCGGGGTTGAATGCGCCATTGCTCCGTAATTTGCCCCGTGGAGCAGCACCAAAGGTAGCATAACCTTGGGCAGCATGTGATTTTGGCAAGGTTGGCTCACTGATGTAGCCTGGATAGAAAACGCGGGCGGGAAGGGTCTTGGTTCTTTCTCTGGGCAGACAATACCAGCCAGCGATTCGCAAACCATCAAGGCTGTCATATTTGACATCAAACACCTCTACTTCCTCACTGGAACGCAAAGGATTCAACTCAATCGAGGCATTCAATGGGATTGAGTCAACTTCCTCCATGATTTCCTGCCAAAACTGGTCAAAGTCATGCGGTTTGACAACTTCCGTAGGATGAGCAGATAAATTTGGTTTGGGCACGAAACTCCTTTATTTCAAGAACATCGTTGATTCAGAGCGATAGCAAAAGGGAGAGTAATTTAATGGATTACCTTGAGAATCTGCTCCAACACAATCTGCGTCTCTTTATCACTAACCGTCATTGGATTGAGAAGGATGGCGTTCAGTTTCTCAGAGGGAGCAACAGATACTGCAGGTTCGCCCACCATCAATTGGTCCACAAGTTGATCCTTTGACCAATTGTCTGGAAGCTGAACAATAGCTCTTGGGACTGGTTGTCCTGCTTCATTGGGATAATCTCTTTTGGCTGAGAGTCCACCTTTTCCATTCAAGCCCTGGATCCAGATCTGAACACGCTGCTCGTAGACTTCCAGCAACTGTTCGTGATCTAAGCTCACGTAGCGCTCTACTGCTGCCAAGAGGCCCATCATTTCCTCCTTGCCGACCTTCATCGGTCTTCCCACACCATGATTGGGAGCACCCAATATCCTTATCCGCTCAATCCATTCTGACTTTCCAACTACTAGTCCCGATGCTTGTGGGCCTGACAAGTCTTTGCCACCGCTGAAAATTGCCAGATCTGCCCCTAATTGAGTGAAGTTCCAAAGATTGCTAGCAGGTGGCAACTGGGCAGCTCCATCCACAATGATAGGTACACCCTGCTTTTTGGCGGATTGAATGACATCTTCCAAAGAGAGTTCACTCGGCTGATTCATCACACCCTGAAACCAGAAAACAGCAACAGTCGAAGCGCTGTAAGCGTTTTCCAAATCCTCTAGGGAAGTTCCATCAATTGTTCCAATTTCCACCAAAGTAGCACCTGCTTGCCGCACAGCATAGTCGTAAGGATTCCGGTGCATCCTTTGGACAATGACCTCATTCTGAGTTCCGAGTGAATTGGGGAAGCTCTCAAAGGTTGCTCCTGAAACTTTTTGGATGCATGCAGCCGTAGCCAGCAGCAACCCTGTCGCAGCACCACAACTTACGAAGGCAGCTTCATTCTGTGTGATTTCTGCCAAGCGAGCCCCAACTTTCTGCTGAAGATCATGCATGTCAACGAATGATTGAGCAGCATGCTGCATCGCTTGGCGAATCTCTGCAGGCATCAGCGAACCACCGAGTTTCGTGAGGGTAGCATTCGCATTGATAACAGGCCGAATCCCAAGCGATTTGTAATTCGAAGTCATGGATTCCTTTCGGGGAACAGATGTTTTAGCAGTGATGAATCTTCATTACGTTAGGTTCTGTCTCTCTGAATCTCATCCACCATGATCTTGCTGCAACAGACCTACACCATAGAATTCGTAGGAAGCAGCTTCGTCCGGGAAGTCGACAACATGGACGGTAAAACGAGCTGGAACTCCATTTTGTGGGCATTTCTCTTTGAAGAAATTGCGGTAAGCCTTTGCATATTCTGCACGTACTCTTTCCTGCTCTTTGCGATAACCTGCTGGATCAGAGAGCGGGCTGGGAGACTTTGGTTGGGCTCCAAATGCGTGAATTTCGATGAAGTCTATTTCTGCGATCGACTGACAGATTCCAGCCTCTTGTAACCAGTATTCCCAGCAACGAAAGACCAATGGAACTTCAATAGCAGGTTCCATGCTTGTGACTGAATCCAACTGAAGAACCTTTGTTGCAGAGTGCCCTCCAGTAAGCCCTGAGAAGTGAATTCGTAGGTCTCCATCAGGTTGTTTTTCTACCACCATTGCTGATAAAACAGGATCTTCACCCTCGTAGTAGTAGGTTAACTTTCCACGTTTCTTTACCAAAAAGGCCATTTTCAATCCTCTTAGATTGTTAGGTTTGATCAGCAGACTCAGGATTTTGATGAAGCAGATCTAATGAAATGTAACTTGCCAAATAGGCTTTATGTGGCTGGTCTAGCCTTTGGAGTCCAATCCAACATTCGTTCAGCCTTGGCCATGCACATAATTTTTTGTTCATAGTCTCCACTGAGCATGAAAGCCTGAAAACCTGCCTTCAGTTCGAGGGCTGCAAGCATTGCAGAGGCAATATCTTCATCAGTTGTCGCTATTGTAGTAACTCCTTGTTGGGTCTCGCTCAGCCACTTTTCTTTCAGGGTAGGATGACATAGACGCAGAGCATTCGTATGCATTCCCCATCTTCGCCAGGCATTGCGACAAATTTCCTCACCCAGCCACTTCGTGAAACCATAAAGCGCTGTTTCATCTGGTGGGATTTCCTCATCTTGAAAGTAGCGCTTCCGGAGATCCGCATAGACCGACATACTGCTACAGTAGACAGCCTGTTGGATCCCTGCTGCCTGCGCACTCCTCAATAAGAAATGTAGACCCTTGACATTCACATCGTAAGCAGAGTCAACCCCTTTCCAGGTGTCCCAGTCTTCGCTACCCATTGCCAGATAGATCAAAGCATCCATACCCTTAACGGCTTTTTCTAAACCAACAGGATCTGTTAGTTCTCCTTGAAGAAATTCCAGTGACTGATCCACCGGGGGATTTCGATCATAGACTCGTAGTTGATGCTGCTTTTTGAGAAAGGGGATAACTAGGGTTGCTACCCGACCACTACCCCCCGCAAGAAGAACTTTCATTCGATTTCCATAAAGCAAGTAAAATTAATAACTTCAACCCTTTAAAGCACCAGTCGTGATACCATCCTGAATCTGCTTTTGAAACGTTATATACACAATTAATGTGGGCACCATAATGATTGTTAACGCTGCAAATAGAGCACTCCAGTCATTCTCATAGAATTGCTTGAACAGCATGAAAGCCAGACCTTGGGAGAGCATGTATTTACTCTCATCACTGATCAACACGAGGGGTAAAACATATTGGTTCCACATCCCCAAAAAGTTGAAAATGCCCATGCTGATCAATCCAGGTGACGCCATTGGTAGCATGACCTTGAAGAACACCTGATAGGGGTTAGCACCATCCATAATCGCTGATTCTTCTATTTCAGTCGGGAGAGTCTTGAAGAAGCCTGTCAGAAAGAAAATGGTGAAGGGAAGAGAATAGGCAATGTAGACTAGAATCAATCCATGGAAGGTGTTGAGCATCTTTAATTGATTCACCAAGTTAAAGAGTGGCACTAGGGCAAGAAACACAGGGAAGAGCATTCCAGAAAGAAACATGTAGAAGAGGAAACGCCGACCAACAAATTCAAAACGTGCCAAGACATAAGCTGCCATCGCAGAGATGATTAACGTTAGCAGCAGAGCAGGAACAACAACAATCAGAGTATTTAGGAGATATTCTCCCACATGAGCTTTGGTCCAGGCTCTCGCGAAGTTATCCCACTGCAGTTCCACTGGTGGGGCCCAAGGGCTGAAGAACAATTCCTGATCGGTCTTGAAGGAACTGTAGATCATCCAGATCATTGGAAAAATCACTGTCACTGCCCAACCGATCAGAACCGTTTGCGTGGAAACGGCCGACCAGCGGCTTACTTGGTACATTCGAACTCCTAGAATTCAATCGTCTCTCGACGCGTCACACGGAAAATCAGTAATGTCAGAACGATGACAATGACGAAGTAAACCATCGCGATACTGGTGGCATACCCAAAACGACTATGTAAGAAAGCGTGCTCGTATAAGAGGGTAGCCAATACATCTGTGGAGCGGTCCGGACCGCCCTGAGTCATCGTGAAGGTAATGCCAAACATGTCCATCGCTATGACAGTGATGAAAACGAGTGAGGACCTAGTGTTTTCCCAAAGCAAGGGAAATGTGATTCGAAAAAAGGTTGATCCTCTACCAGCCCCATCCAGTGCTGCAGCTTCATAAAGTGATTTTGGGATGGAGAGCATACCCGCCATGAAAATCACCATAAAGAATCCTGCAGACTGCCAGACCGTCACAGCCACAATCGACCAGAGAGCTGTATCAGGATCCCCCAGCCAAATTGGTGGATTCTCAATTCCAACTGCCTTGAGAAGTGAACTAAAGATGCCGATGGTTGGATGATAAACAAAACTCCAGAGAATCCCGATCGCCACCACAGACATCACTTGTGGAAAGAAGAAAGTAACCCGATAGAAATTACTAAAGCGGACCTTCTGAGAAATCATGAAGGCCATGAACAGCGCAAATCCGAGAGTAATGATTGGTAAAAAAACGAGATAAATCAGATTGTTGGAGAGTGCATTCCAAAATTTATCATCACCAAGCATTTTTTCAAAGTTGTCGAGACCCACAAATCTCGGAGACTTTCGGAGGCCTTTCCATTTTGTAAAGGCCACATACATTGCCTGTGCGTATGGATAAATTACGAATAGACTGTAGAGAATCAGAGCAGGAGCTAGGAAGGGAAGGATGATCCCGTACTTGTTACGATGCATAACGGAGTCTATTCAATCATGAGGATCAAAGGTTTCCTCATCAGAGGAAGGAAGGTTGGCAGCTGGAATCAGCGGTTCTTTCCAACTGCCATCTGAACTATCTTGTCAACTCATACAAAGTTAGAGGAATTCGTGAGAAACCTTTTTGAGAAAATTTTCTCAATCGTTAGGATCTCTTGAACTTAACAATGTCTTCATCTTCACGGACTTCATCAGAGGCACCCTGAACTCGCTCGATGAATTCCTCCGCACTTGCACGACCTGTCAGAAGAGCACCCATGCTATCTTTGACTTCGCTGTAGATGTCAGAGTACCAGCCCGGGAAGGATGGTCTGTCTAGGATGTTCGGCCCTGCATTTTCTACTGCGGTGAGTGCAGAAGTCATCGCAGAGCTCAACTCCACACCCTCTGCTCCACCTACCACTGGCATAATTGAACCCACATTCTGGGCAAACCACTTTGCCGACTCCTTGCTCAGCAAGCAGCGTAAAAACTCCATACCTGCAACTGGATTTTTCCCGTTAGAAAAGACCATGAAAGGTTCACCGGAACTCGCATCAATCCAGCTTAATTTGGACGCATCGTCAGAAGGTACTGACTTGATGACCATGTCAAATCCACCAGGGGTAATGCTGCGCATTTCATTTTCCAGCCACGTTCCACATGGAATGAATGCCGCTTTCTTCTGCAACCACTCAGCCTGGGATTCTGTATGGGTCAGTCCAGGCGTACCCTCCATGATGTAGCCGTTGTCATGCAAGGCCTTCATCATATTCAGTGCTTGTAGCATCGCAGGATGCTCCCAGGCACCAGGAACCAAATTGTCAACATCTTTCCAAATCTGTGTCCCACCAATTTTGGAAACCATTGGCTCTAAGAGACCAAAGAGCATGTATTGAGGATACTTTCCTTGGTAGGTCCAAGGCGCAATGCCCGAAGACTTGATGGTGTCGCAAAGCGAAAGCATTCCATCCCAAGTGGTCGGGTAATTCCAACCCTTTTCATCGAAGAGTGACTTGCTATGCCACACTCCAAAGACTGTAAAAGCAATGTTCACGTAGCGCTGTACGCCGTCAAAAAGACCAGAATTTTGTGACCCAGGAAACAAGGTTTCACCAAATGTTTTGCCTGGAGTATCAATAGCTGGTGCTGACATCAGTGGCCCAAGATCCAGTATTTCTCCTTCACCAACCAGGGCCCCTGTGTCGAGATTTCCAGCGCCACTGTTGTCCATTACGTCTGGTGGATTCCCTGCGATGATTCTGGGGCGTAAGCGTTCACCAACTCTTTGTATTCCCTCCACAGACATGCTGCTGCCAGGGTGGACTTCTGCAAAAATTTCTGCTGCATACTCAATGTAAGCATGCCCAAATCCACCGCTGAAAAACACACCCTCAGCCTGAGTATTTGCTGCCAATCCCAATGGATTTGTGGCGCCTGAAGCTACCTTAATGCCTGTTTTGGCAAGCAAAATCTGAGGCAATACTGAACTGAGACCAATACCCAGACCAGCTGCGCCCGTGTATTCAATAAAGCGTCTTCGTGAAATTCCCGATTTTTTCATGTGAGCTCCAATGAATAGATGAGGCGAAAAACCCCTCATCGAAATCGTATTTGCTCAAAGACCCTGATTGTGCCCTTGAGAACCTCAATCGCAGGCGCGAAATTACAACAACTCGATTCATCAGACAACTTTTTTTTGAAGGGCCGGAAGTTGCTACGAATATTTTATGTTTTCTTGTTTTAAATGTCTGTGGCTTCCGCTCAATCAAAGGAATGCCTATCTAAATGTTTTCAAAAATTCTCAAACCAGCTCACTACACTCATATTTGAGTTCCCAATTCATGGATAAAAAACCCGTACTTCCCATTATTTTTGGAATCCCAGGCTTGGAGATTGAAAAAGAATGGGCTGATTTTTTTCAGAGAGTCTCCCCCTTTGGCTTTATTCTATTTGCAAGAAATCTGAAGGAACCAAAGCAAATCAAGCGGTTGGTTCAACAATTTCACGAAGTTTGTAATCGTGATGATCTTGCCATCTTGATTGATGAAGAAGGAGGGCGTGTTCAGAGATTGCCGCAGCCCAATTGGAAGCGTTATCCCTCCGCAAGATCACTCGTGGAAGATGGAGGGAGTGAGGAGAAAATCCAACAAAGGATTCACCAAAATTATTGGGAACTTGGCAAAGGACTCAAAGAGTTGGGCATTACTGTGGATGCTGCTCCTGTAGCTGATCTACTAATACCCGATGCCCATGACGTAATTGGAGATCGCGCTTTTGCTTCAGATCCGAAGAATGTCGCTGAGTTTGCAAGAGCCTGCGCTAATGGACTAGGTGAGGTGGGAGTCATTCCAACAGTCAAGCATCTGCCAGGCTATGGACGAGCGGCTGTAGATCCTCACGAAGAACTGCCGATTGTTCGGGAGACCGAGGATTTCTTGAAAAAATCAGATTTTCTTCCTTTTCAGATGCTAGCTGACCTTCCATGGGGTATGAGCAGTCACTTGCTATTCCCTGAACTGGATGAAAAATGGCCGGCCACACTCTCTAAAAAAATCATCAGTGACATCATTCGAGATTGGATTGGTTTTAAAGGAGTGCTGGTCACAGATTGTTTGTTCATGAAGGCACTTTCCGGAACGATGCCCGAGAGAATTCAACGCTGCCTTGAGGTGGGATGTGATCTTGCCCTTCATAGTCACGGAGAACTAGCGGACTTAGAAAAAGCAGTGGTGGGAATGCAGCCAATCTCAGCTCTTTCTTTGGAACGTTGGGAGAAATCTTTAGATTGGGTTAAAGAAAAAGCACACTTTTGAGTCATTTTTCAAAAAATTGTTTTTAAATTAACCATTCTTGTGTTGATAAGCTTGGTTAAGTCGACTTCGCAGATCAGAGATGAATCCGTCACTGATGCTCACATCGTGAGCAATGGAATGCCAGAGGCCAACTTCGTTTACATAGCTACGTAAAAGCTTGAGTCCCTCCACCAATTGATCCCAGGTCAGCCCCATTGCTTCTGGCCTGATGTCCAATCCAATACTTGAGATAGTATCCAACATTTCCTCAGATCCATCCTCATGAAGCATTGAACCAACTATCACCCCCAGGCCAACAGGCTGTCCATGCAAGAACTTCTTTCCGGTTAGTTTTTCAAGGGTGTAAAAAAGGAAGTGATCAGTCCCTTCGATGTGTCGAGGACACCAACCAGCACCATGATAACTGGTCCCCCATTTTAAACCATCAACGAGAGCCTCAATTCCACGATCATTCATGGCTCGAATATTATCAACGTTCTCAACAATTCCTCGAACTTTCCTCATTGACTGTTGAGCCAAACCTTCATCATAACGCCATTTCTCTTCAATCTTCCCCTCTCGCTCTGCGTATTTCCAGTCCAGCACTCCAGTATGAAAACAGAGGATATCACCAATCCCTGACCAATTCAGATGAGGTGGGCAATTAGCTAGCACGTCATAATCAATATACACTGTCTCTGGAACTGCCCACCCACGGTAAACGACTTTTCCATCAATTCTAATTCCGGAGCGCTGGCCATAGACCGCATTCACAGAAAGGGCTGTGGGAGCCTGGAATAGGGGAAGATTTTTGCGCCAGCTGAAGTATTTTGCCACATCTAAGGCCTGTCCACCTCCAAGACCCACAATCGCCCGAACTTCTCCAAGATTTTCAGCGTCTTTGTTGAGATCATCCTGCTCAATCGATCTACAAAAGTAAGTTTGGCACTCTGCTCCCTCAAAATGATGTCCAAACATCGGCCATAAATCTTCCATTGTAACGACAAGGAAAGGTGGATTGACGAAATTCTTGAATTCATCCAAAAGTCCCCGGCCAAAGATCGTTGTGAAGCCATATGGAATTTCCTTGCTGTGTTTGTGTTGCATGATATTCCTCAATTTTATGTAAAACCCTAAAAAGACATTTCGATTATGGCCAGAGGCTTTTAACTGAAAAACTATTGTCGTTCAAGGAAGATTTTTTGGTGAACATTTTTTACTCGACAAAATTTGGAATACCAAATACCTTTCAGCGCTCTTTCTCAATCTCTAAGGAGGAATCATGAAGAAACTATTCGCAACGTCGTTGGCAGCTGTGATGCTGCTCGGCGGCACCTTGGTCAGTGCCAGTGACTATCCAAACAAAACTGTGGAGGTAATCACTCATGCTGGAGCAGGGGGTGGAACTGACGTAACCGCTCGAATGATGATGCTACGCGCACGCCGAGTGTTGGGCGAAGACATGGTGGTTGTCAACAAGCGCGGTGGGGGTGGCTCCGTGGCTATGGATTACTATATTGAGCAACCAGCTGATGGCTATTCTATTTTGACCTTCACTATTGGTCATGCTGCTGAGTTAGCGAAAAATAAAACTAAGATGACCTTGGATGACGTCCGCCCAATTGCGAGAGGTACGGATGACCCGCAAATCTTGATGGTGCGCTGTGGAGTCTATGACAGTGCACAGAGCTTCGTGAATGCACAAAAAGATAAACCTTTGGCTTACGGTACCACCCACTTGGGGAACATTGATGACGTATCGGCATTCATGTTTACAAAGCGCGGAAACCTAGCAACCCCAAAAATTGTACCCTTTGATGGTGGTGGGGAATTAGCTACCCAATTGGTGGCTGGTGCTGTGGATGTCGGGGTTTTGAACCTAGCAGAAGCTGGAGCCCAAATCGAAGCAGGAGATATTTGCCCGATCGTTGTTCTTGCTGATGAAAGAATGTCTGCTATCTCAGATGTCTCAACTGCGAAAGAGTTGGGTATCCCTGTCAGTTTTTCAACCGTCAGGGGTTTTGTCGTCCATAAAGATGTCCCAGATGAAGTTGCTAAAAAGATTGAAGATTCCCTTATCAAAGCCATGAAACACGGTGTTTATCAGGGCTTCTTGACCTCTGTGGGCCTGGACTCGACATCAGTAGCAGAATCTGAAGTATGGGGTAACCAACTGCAAACCATGGTTACTGACATGAAAGATGCCCTTACTGAATTGGGTTTTATTCAATAATTTCTTTTTTTGTGCCCCATTCCTGTGGGGTACATACTCTCTCTTTTCATCCTACAATGGCTGTCCAATCCAACGGCTCAGGCTCTAACTCACTCAATAGCAGTCGCTGGGTGATCCCCGGATTGATCATCTTGTTTTGTGTAGTCGCTTTTTATTTTACTACTCAATTTGACCGGGTCCCAGAGATCCTTAAGCGTGGGATCCAACCCTCTGATTTTCCACAGTTAATTCTCCTATTGTTGATAGGACTGGCATGCCTACTTCCCTTTGAGAAGATTCAACACAACCGACCAGCTATTCAGCCTTCAGTTTTCATTTCCCTCTTACTCATCATCATTTTTGTTCTATTAACCAATCTAGATTTCTTTATTGCTCTAGGATGCTTTGGTGGTTTGCTCTCCTTTAGTTGGGGGGAACGCCGATTGGGAGCTTTATTCTTGGTTACGCTGTTTTTTCCAACTTTTGTTTTCTTTCTTTTCGATCTCGTCTTTGAAGTCCGCTTCCCGCGCGGTTTGTTGACGAATCTTTGGTACGGATAAAATTGGAAGCCATCTTCTCCGGTTTATGGGCCTTAGCTGACCCAATGCTATTGCTATTGATTGTGCTGGCCACATTGGGGGGTATTCTTGTCGGAGCTCTCCCAGGCCTAAATGCTACAAATGGGGTTGCTCTATTACTACCATTTACCATCACAATGGAGCCCATTGCTGCGATCGCAGTTCTCACAACGATTTATTGCGCTGCAACCTTTGCAGGAGCTGTGACCGCAATTTTGATCAATACTCCGGGTACTTCTGCGAGTGCTACCACGTGCCTTGATGGCTATCCCCTTGCGCAGCGGGGTGAAGCAGGTCGCGCGCTCGGAATGGCAGCTGTTTCTTCAACAATTGGCGGAATCATAAGCGTACTTTGCCTGATGG
The DNA here is from genome assembly GCA_029245725.1 of SAR324 cluster bacterium. Taxonomy (NCBI): domain Bacteria; class Deltaproteobacteria; species SAR324 cluster bacterium. Next base: position 22,907 of record JAQWOT010000343.1, read on the forward strand.
CAGCAGCTCCATTGCTTGCAGGTGCGGCTTACAAATTTGCTCCTCCAGAATATTTTGCTCTGACAGTCTTCGGCCTCTCAATGCTGGCTTCCATTGGTGAAGAGTCATCCATTAAAAGCATCATGTCTGGAGCATTCGGCGTTTTGTTGGCAACAGTCGGCATTGACCTGCTTACAACCGTTGAACGTTTTACCTTTGGTATGAATGAATTAACCGAGGGAATTGGCTTTGTGCCAGTCATGATTGGAGTGTTTGGAATAGCAGAACTCTTGGCTCAGGCTGGTCAACTTGGAATCGTCCGCGAGAGAATCACTCTTCGAGCGATCCAATTGCCCAGCAAAGCGGATTATCAGAAAACCTGGAAAGCAATTCTACGATCGTCAGGAATTGGCACTTTTATCGGAATTTTACCCGCTGAAGGAGCGACCATCGCTTCGATGATCGGTTACAACGAGGCTAAGCGTTGGTCTAAGACACCTGAGGAATTTGGGAAGGGTTCCATTGAAGGGATAGCCGGTAGCGAGGCCGCCAATAATTCCGCTACTGGGGGCGCTATGGTTCCCACTTTAGCCCTTGGAATCCCTGGCAGTCCCACTGCAGCTGTAATTCTCGCCGGATTGATGGTACACGGCCTGCGTCCTGGACCAACCATGTTCACTGAGCAATCGACATTCGTCTTTGCTATTTTCTGGTCAATGCTGTTGGTCAATGTCCTGTTTTTCTTCGTTGGCTTGTACGGAGCACGAATTTTTGCTCGCGCAACTTTGATTCCGTTAACCATCCTTTGGCCCATGGTTTTCCTTTTTTCCATCGTAGGTGCTTACGCCCTGGATCAATCAATGATTGACGTTTGGATTGCGCTGATTTTTGGGGTGATCGGGTATCTCATGCGAAGGTATGGATTTTCAGTGGTATCTCTCGCGATAGGTTTGATTCTGGGAGGGATGCTAGAAAAGCGGCTAGGACAGAGCATGGTGATGTTGGACGAACAATGGTGGTTGATCGCAACGAGACCACTTTCTTTGTTTTTCCTTGTTTTGACGGTTTTGGCGCTGGCTGGACCATCTTTGCTAAAAAAACTGAAGACCTTGAAATCATGGAAGTCTACATAGACCAAATGCATTTCTCTTTTTGATTGATAATCAAGTATCTGAAAATTTTTACTTCTAAAGAGTTATCTTTTGATTTTTAGATTTTAGATACTTTAATTCATATCTAATTAGAGTTGATGGAATCACTCGATGAATTGAAGAACTCGGGGCAGCCTTTGCTCAGACCCAGGAGATCGCTCGCTGAGGAGGCAGCAGAAGCACTTAGAGAGCTAATCCTGCTTGAAAAGCTTAAAGCAGGCATCCCCATTCCAGAACGAGATCTCGCCTCAGTGCTTGGGATCAGCAGAACTCCTCTTCGAGAAGCACTAAAGATTTTGGAGCTTGAAGGCCTGGTAGAGTACAGTTTGACTCGCCGCCCTTTCGTCGCAAATCCATCACTCCTAGAGTTGGCAGATGTGATCAAAGTGATTGGAGCCTTGGAGTCTCTTGCAGGTGAACTGGCTTGTGAACGGGCCAATCAGGACGAGATCAATTCCATTTCAAGCCTTGCAGAAGAAATGTTAGACAAATCCGATCGAATTGAACCACTTGATTTCTTCAAGATTGATATGGAATTTCATCGACAGTTGGTCGCTTCCAGTAGAAACCCAGCCCTGATAGAAACTCATCGGCAATACAATGCAAGGCTATGGAGGGCTCGTTTCGTATCTTCTCGAAGATTAGCAAGACGAACGATGACCCTGGATCAGCATGATCAAATCGCTGATTCACTTAGAAAACGGGACACCAGGCAGATATCGATAGCCTTACGAAATCACTTGGATACAACGATTAATAACATCTCTGAAGATCAAGAGGAGAATCCTTCACAACCACATGAGGAATACCCCTTATGAAACCTAGAATTGCTTTGATACCTGGAGATCCAAGTGGAATAGGACCCGAACTTGTTGCGAAGCTACTGGCGGAACCAGGGATCTCTGAGGAAGCAGACGTCTTGGTTATCGGAGATAGGCATGTGCTAGAGATGGGTCAACACCAGGCAGGGATGCAAAACACCTTTAAACCAATAGATCCCTTAAAAATTGATTGGTCATCAGCAGATTCAGGCAGTTTTGCATTCCATCCCACCCAGACAATTTCAAGAGATGAGGTCAGGATTTCAGAGGCCACTCAAAGTTCTGGAGCTTCAGTCCTCAACACGTTGAATGTCGCCTTGGATTTTGCAAAAGACGGGATCGTTGATGCAGTGGTCTTTGCCCCTTTCAACAAGCAAGCGATGCATTTTGCTGGGTTGGGGCATGATGATGAGCTTCATTACATGGCCACCCGCCTGAAAGTTCACAACTATATCAGTGAGTTGAACACATTTGATGGAATGTGGACCAGTCGGGTCACAAGCCACATCGCCTTGAAAGATGTCGCTGAGCGAATCAACGAACACAGTATTGGTGAAGCTGTCCGGTTGATTCACGGCGTACTTTGTAATTCGGGAATTGCTTCACCAAAAATCTCCGTTGCAGCTCTAAACCCTCATGCAGGCGACGGGGGTAACTTTGGACGTGAGGAAATCGATGTGATTTTCCCAGCTGTCCAATCTCTTCAATCAGAAGGGCTTCCAGTAGATGGTCCCTGGCCTTCTGACACAGTATTCCTCAAAGCTATCACCAAAGAAATAGATGCTGTGGTCACGATGTATCATGACCAGGGGCAAATCGCTCTCAAGATGTTGGGCTTCAGTCGTGGCGTAACGGTGCAGGGTGGAATTCCTTTTCCAGTAACCACACCAGCTCACGGTACGGCCTTCGATATTGCAGGTCAGGGAAAAGCAAATCTCGGGGCAACTCGAGCAGCCTTTGACCTAGCTTGCAAGATGGTCAGTCACTGGAATTAACCCTCGATTCATCGTGCAATGACATCTAATGGATAGACAGGTCGACGAACGTTTTGGAAAGGCAAGGTAGAGCGCCTAGGGCGGGCCAAAGCACCTGAGTCACAAACGATGACTTTTGCTGCTAAGGGCTCATAGGCCGCGCGGAAGTGTTGCATGGACTTTAGAGCAACTACTTTTAGCTTTTCTGGGTGAATTCCAAAGGAAGCAAATTGCATTCGATCCAGAATCTGCAAGTTGTGGGTTGTAACCAAAATATCAATTCCTTCCACCCGAAAAACCACTGTGGGACCGAAACTTTTCGTCAATCCAGCGTACATAGGTCCCTCTGATGAATAATTCCCATCGTAAATTCCGAGTATTTCTCCGGTCAACCTCAGTGGGCCTCCTCCCAAATCGGGATCATTCTTTCCGCCCAAGTCTAAGGTGATTTTTTCACCAAATCTTCTCTGGCAAAGTATTTGGGCAGCCTCGGGATCACACACTGCACCAAAAGAGGCCTCTTCAACACCAGCTTCCAGAAGAGCCTTCAACAAGTTAGTAGCATCACCATAACTCCCTGCGCCAGGATTGTCTGAGTAATCAGCAATGACCAAGGGTTTGCTCTCTCCAGTAAAATGTTTAGCTAGTTGGGCTGCTTGTTCCGGTGTCAGGTAATCATTGTTGACCCGATCTCGTGATTGCCAAATCGCTTCTTCCAGTTCATTTGCGATTTCTATAGCTCGCTGCTCAGTCTTTTCTTCATAACTAACGGTTACCGATGGGCCTACGAAAGGAACGTCAGCCAAAGCAAATCCAGCATTCAAACTAACTGAAAAAATACCATCTTCAGCTTCCATTTCCTTGAGTCTTGGAGTCAAGTTGGTCATTGGTTCAACGTCTGTCCTACCACCATCAAGCCCTTCAATCTGGGACGGTTGTCGGATGATCGTCTTAATTTTGACCTTGTTTTTCATTGCGAACTCCAGAGCTTGCCCAGCGTGAACCGCGGCATCACGCATATCCACATGTGGATAGGTTTTGTAGGAAACAATAATGTTCGCATGGCGACACATCTTCTCGGTAACGTTCGCATGTAGGTCCAGCGTTATGGCAATGGGCACTTCAGATCCAACAATCGCATGAAGTTCCCCAAGTAAATGCCCTTCAGCATCGAATATTCCCTCAGCAACCATGGCTCCGTGCAGTGAGAGGGCAATGCCATCCCATCTCCTTGACCTGGCCTGCTTTAAGATTGCACCCGCATAGCGTTCAAACGCCTCCTTAGTAACCATCCCCCCGGGGGTTGCGGTTGCTACAACAGTGGGGACTAGTTCCCAGCCAAACTGGTCTGCACAGTCGATAAAACCCGCTTGTTCATGGTTTACGTTTCTAAATTTGGTGAAGATCTGCGCACCAAAGATCGCATAGTACGCTTCAAACTCTGCAATCCCTGTCGGATTCTTACTAAATGTGTTGGTTTCATGATTTAACGCTCCGGTCAGAACAACTTTATCCATACCACCTCTAATTTATAAGCATCTGAAAACATTTTGGGAAAAGTCAAATAATCGACAAGCTAGTGAGTATGTGTGAGATCAATTTCATTCAACCTAGAGAGATAAAGGAAGGCACCTTTAGGAAAGTCTCATTTAATTGGGGAGGCTATAAAAGCAGGATCTGAAAAAAAATTAAGGATTATGAGGAAGAGTGAGGAAGGAAAAATTTAATTATCTATTTTTTCAACACTGAACATAAGCTGTTGGAACACAGTCAGTGAAGCCCAATTTTGTTCCGATGAACATCATATTGGAATGCATATGATTCAGATTACCAACAGTATCTCCAAACTCTAAATAGAGTCGGTTCTGATAATATGCTGTCTTCCAACCGATTACCCAATAGTTGTTCAAATCCATAAAAACTGTCATCTGGTAACCAGTCAATAAATCAAAACCAAACTTTTCACTGAATTTCAGGTTTTGTCCTGATGCAAGAGTGTAATCTTTCTTAAAAACGATAATCCCAAAGCCACCAATCAAATCCACTGTGCCTCCGAGATGTAATTTGTTGTTCATCTCATAGGCTCTACCATAACCAAACGAAAAATAGCTGTGAAAAACCCGAGTATTCACATGATGATAATTGCCATCAGTATCCTCAAAACTTTTCTCGAAGCGTGTATCCATGAGGGCTTGACCGAAGGCTGTTCCATCATCAAAAATCTTATGAGCCATCATGATCTCGTTTGCTAATCCTTTGACAGAATGTGTTTTATCTAAGTCATTTTCACCATAATCACCGTAGGAGTTCCCAAAACCGATCCAGCGGCGCGTCTCCGCTGGTTCTTGGGCAACTGCTGAGGTAACAAGCACCAGACTGAGAATTAGGGTGATCGCACAAAAAATAAATTGATTCATTGACATTTGAGATCAAAGAAAAATGTATTGTTTCAATAAAATGTGACACACAACAATTATAATTTTCAGAAATCTATGTCTTCAGTTTACCTGCACATCCTAAAATAGAGTTAACACTGGACATATGCTGTCGGAACACAGTCCACATAACCTTTTTTGATGCCAATGAATAGCATGTTTGAGTGAATGTGATTGACATGTGCATCCACACCCCCAAATTCAACATATAATCTATTACGATAAACTGAAGATTTCATACCTACTGACCAGTAATTATTGAAATCCATAAAAATCGCCCATTGATATCCAACAAGAAAATCACCACCAAATTTTGGATCAAAGTTGATTTCCTGGCCTGATGCTGTCTTATAGTATTTGTTGAATATTGCCAAACCAAGTCCTCCGACTAATTCTGCTGTAGCACCCACCTGAAACTTGTTATGTAATTCTAAGGATTTTCCAAATCCAAAAGAGTAATAACCGTGAAAGACCCTTGCGTTGATTTGATGATAATTTCCATAACTGTCTTCAAATCCATGCTCGAATCTGGTGTCCATAAATGCTTTGCCAAGCGCCATTGAATCATCAAAAATTCTGTGCGAAAGCATGATTTCAAGGGTAATGCCCTCTAAATCTTCTGATTTGTCAACATCGCTTTGGCCATAGGTACCAAATGCGTCTCCTCCTCCGATCCATTTCCTAGTCTCAGCAGGTTCTTGAGCAAACAATGACTCCGTAATCCAACTGAGGCATACTCCACAGAATAGTACTAACCACCAAATTTTGAGAATCTTCCAATGACTCATTTAATTTGAATAGGGAAATTTGAAGTTTTCTACGGATTAGGAAAGGTTTTTGTAACACACATGCAATATTAAAGGGCTATCTCTTTGTAAAATGTCCTCAACCAACCCTGAAATTTTATGGGACGAGGTGTCTTTTTCCCAGTCATTACTCTTTCTGAGAAGCCAACAACATCCCTGTGGTTGAGCTTTGTTTCAGAAATCAACTGATTGATTTTACATATTTTTCTAACTCAGTTTATTTTCCCGTTACTGTTGAATCGTCTCAAAGATTCGAACTGTTGATCAGGAAACCAACTTTCGGATAAAAATTTTGACTGATTCGATGCCTGCTCTATGCCATAATTTACTGTAATTTGGTTCTATTCAACTGGTAGACATCTAATCCAACTCACTCCAATGGGATCATAAAATGATACTTACACACCCAAGAAAACCCTGGGAGATTCCTGAATCACTTGCCATAGATGAAGCTGATTTCTGGAATAGGAGAACTTTCCTGAAAAGTGCAGGATTGCTCGGCACATCCTTGCTTCTTAATCAATCCCTGCTGTCTGCTGCAACAGCAGGTTTTCCAACACAGAGAAATCCAAGGTACAATCTCATCAAAGCTGAAAAAATCACCGAAGAGAAGTATGTGACTGGATATAACAATTTTTACGAGTTCAGCTTTGATAAGGAAGATGTAAAGGACAAAGCCAAACACTGGAAGACCGAACCGTGGAGCATTGAAATTTCAGGGATGGTGCCAAAACCATTGACACTTGACGTCAATGAACTGATCAGTGAGTTTGGAATTGAACAGCGAGTTTATCGATTTCGTTGTGTAGAAGCATGGTCTATGGTTGTCCCATGGGATGGATTTCCCTTGAGAAAGCTAATTGAAAAAGTACAACCGCTGTCCTCTGCAAAGTTCGTTAAGTTCATATCATTTGATGATCCCGAAGAAGCTCCAGGTATGAAAAATCGATCCTACCCTTGGCCATACACAGAGGGCCTTAGGATGGATGAGGCTTTGCACGAACTAACCCTGATGGTAACTGGTGTTTTTGGTAGACCACTTCCTAATCAAAATGGAGCACCAGTTCGGCTGATGGTCCCATGGAAGTATGGATTCAAGAGCATCAAATCAATTCAAAAAATTGAATTCACGGATCAGCAGCCTAGGAGTTTATGGAACGAATTAGCCCCACAAGAGTATGGTTTTTACGCAAATGTCAATCCTGAGGTTGATCATCCTCGCTGGTCCCAAGCCAAGGAGCGACCAATTGGGAGTTGGTTTTTTCAAAAGATCCCTACCCAACCCTTCAACGGCTATGCAGAAGAAGTAGCTAGCCTGTACAAAGGAATGGATCTCAAAAAAAATTACTGAGTTGACTTGGTATCAATTTGATAAGGTTGACTTTCATATTTTTGTCTGGGTGCAACCGACTGTTTAAAGTAACAGAATGGGCAGAAACTCATGGAGATCGAATCAGGTAAAAGTAAGTGCCTCACCGCAAAACAATGCAGCAAACGAAGCCTGCCAAAAATTCTTAGCTGAATTTTTCGAGGTGCCAAAATCTAGTATCAAACTGATTAGTGGAGACAAGTCCCGTGTTAAACACTTTTTTATTAAGCGACCAAACAGAGAACTAGTACTTAACTTGATTGAATCATTGGCTTAAGCAGTGGCTGCGCTAGAACTTCATCACGAACAATTTGGAGAAGGACCAGATCTGGTAATACTTCATGGTCTCTTCGGATCAGGCAACAATTGGAGAAGCTTTGCTAAAAAGCTTTCAAAAGATTTCCGAATTTCTCTTGTAGATTTAAGGAATCATGGAAAATCCCCCCATTCCTTGGAGATGGATTATGTTGTGATGCTGGAAGACGTCCTAGTTTTTCTGGAAAAAAAAACTGCAGGTAGTGTTTCTATTCTTGGACACTCTATGGGAGGAAAGACTGCAATGCAGTTGGCACTTCGACATCCACAAAAAATTCAAAAACTTATCGTCGGAGATATCTCACCTGTCGTCTATACTCATGGGAGTGACCACCGAAGCTACATTCGAGCGTTGAATAATATTCACTGAAGCAGGGACTGACTCGGACTGAAATTGATAATTTATTGCGCAATTCTATTCCAGAGAGGGCAATTAGGACATTTTTACTGACTAATCTTGAAATCCGATCTAATCAATCGAGTTGGAAGATCAATTTGAAGGCACTCGAAGAACACTTGAGTAATTTAATCGATTTTCCGATTGATCCGAAGATGCTACCTTTTGAGGGGAATTGTTTATTTGTTGCTGGAAGCAATTCAAATTACATCCAAACCGAACATCAATCTATTTTAAAGAGTTGGTTTCCAAAACATCGATTAGTGCGGCTAAAAAATTGCGGTCATTGGATTCATATTGACCAACCTGAAGCGCTGATGAAGACGCTAAAATACTTCCTTTCTGAAATCTGAGCTAAGACCTTTGGTCACGAGTAAGACCCCATTTCGCGAAATTGATATTCGGCTTCCGTACTTACGATTTGCAGCTCGCTGCTGGGGTCCAGAGAATGGAATCCCATTTCTTGGGATGCATGGATGGCTGGACAATGCTGCGACCTATGATCACATTGCCCCTCTGCTACCGGAACTGCGTTTGGTATCATTGGACTTACATGGACATGGTTTTTCAGATCACCTACCTCCTGGCATAGCATATCATTTTGTAGATTCGGTTGATTTGATGTTCGGTGTTGCAGATCAACTCGGTTGGGAGAAGTTCAATTTAATTGGACACAGCATGGGTGCGGCTGTGGGAGCTTTGATGGCTGGAGTGATTCCAGAAAGAGTTCAAAACATGATCTTAATTGAGGGATTGGGACCTTTCTCAAGGCGAGACAGCTTTGGCCCTAGGGCGCTCAGACACTCAATAGAAGGCATGAAAAGTATAGAACGGAAGAGCATGCCCTTGTATCCAGATCTGGAGGCTGCAGTTCAAGCACGTTACAAGGTTGGGGGGATGAAGTTAGACTCTGTGAGAACTCTGGTCCAACGGGGTGTCAGGATGCTAGAAAATGGCGTGACTTGGGCGTCAGATTCTAGACTTCGTGTAGGTTCTAGAACTTATTTTTCAGAGGAGCAGATCCTTGAGTTTTTGAAGCAAATTCGCTGCCCCACCCTACTGATTCATGGAGATTTTTACTTCCAGGAGAACCCAGACTGGCAGCAGAGAATGCGGGCGCGATGCGAGTACGTGCCTGATTTGCAGGATGTCCTCCTCCCTGGAGGACATCATCTTCACCTAGACAATCCAAAGCCTGTTGCACAGGCAATTCGTTTTTTCCTCAAAAACAGAATCTGATCGTCTAATTATTGAGGGATATCTCCCACCACACCCTCAACATAATACATCATGCTGAGTAGATCTTGATCTGATGGAACTGCACCTGCCGCAATTGCTGTGGAGCCATCCTGTCCTTTGATAGGACCTTTGAAGACAACAAACTCACCACTGGCAATCTCAGCTTTCTTGGCCATAACCATATCTTGAACGTTCTTTGGGACCATTTTACCAAATGGGGCCAAGTCGACCGCTCCTGTCTCAATTCCCCACCAATCACTGGAAGGCTTCCAAGTCCCATTTTTCACGTGGTTATAAATGTGCTCATAATAAATTCCCCAATTGAAGATATTAGCTGTTAAGTGAGCTTCTGGGCCGTAAAGAGTCATGTCTGAATCATTACCAATCGAATAAAGCCCTCTCTTTGCAGCTGTTTGTGTCGCTGCAGCTGAATCTGTAGTGATGGTGATGATATCAGCTCCGTTGTCCATCAAGCTATTTGCAGCGGCACCTTCTTTGGCGGGGTCAAACCAGGAGTTCACCCAGACAACCTGAGTAGAAGCTTTTGGATTTACTGATCGAACCCCCAGGGTGAATGCATTGATATGCCGAATGATTTCTGGAATGGGATGAGAACCGATGATCCCAATCTTATCACTCTTGGTCATCATTCCTGCAACCATTCCCACTAGATATCGAGCTTGGTACATGCGAGCAAAGTAGTTACCCATATTATCATGGGTCCTAAAACCACTGGCGTGCATGAAGATCGTGTCGGGGAATTGCTTGGCAACATTTAAGGTAGGATCCATATATCCAAAACTCGTGGTGAAGATAATATCGTATCCTCGACGAGCTAGGTTTCTTAATACTCGTTCAGAATCTGTCTCTGGGACGCTTTCGACGTAGGTGGTTTCCACTCCCATTTTCTCAAGATGCCGACGACCCAAATCGTGTGCGTAAGTCCAGCCACCATCTCCCACAGGTCCAACATAGATGAAAGCCACTTTGGGATCAGCGGCAGAGGCGAAATTCGGGACCCATAGCATGAGGGCAACCAATATGGTCAATAAATGCTTGATCATGAGGCACTTCTCCATTGCACAATGTTGAATGACGAAAGCTAGTGCTTATCGCCACGAAAGAAGGGCAATCCCAGTGCCGCTGGCATAAGGGTCTGCCCCGCCCGGCGATTGCGCACAGTGACCACCGTCAACACAACGATGGTCAACAAATAAGGAAACATTTCCAAGATATAAGATGGAATCTTCAAACCCATGACTTGGGCCTGGAGTTGGAAAGCGATTGCAGCCCCAAAAAGATAAGCTCCCCACAAGGCCTTCCCCGGATGCCAGAATGCAAAGATCACCAGTGCCACTGCAATCCAGCCACGACCAGCCGTAAGATCATCTACCCAAAACGAAGTAAGCACCATCGGGAAATAAGCCCCACCAAGACCAATCAGCATTCCACCAAAAATCACACAAAGGTAGCGGATTTTTGTTACTGACAAACCGAGTGCATCACATACGATAGGAGCTTCACCAACGGAGCGAATCTGCAATCCCCAGTTTGTGTGAAAAAGCACAAACCATAGTCCAGCTACCAAAAAATAAGACAGGTAGACCATCCAATCCTGATTAAAAAAGGCACTTCCAAATATTGGTATCAACTCCAATCCTGGAATTGGAATTCTATTTAATGAGGTGACTGTACTTCCAATCAGAGCATCTCCAAAAAGTCCACTGAGGCCTGTTCCGAAAAGGGCTAGAGCCAATCCGGAAGCTATTTGATTCCCTCTGAGGCTGATGCAGACAAAACCATGCAGACCTGATAGTGCTCCAGCGGCCATCATTGCTCCTATCAAGGCCAAAACTTTTGAACCTGTCTGTAGATCCACTACAAAAGTGACCAAGGCACTGACAAGCATTATGCCTTCCATGCCAAGGTGGATCACCCCTGCTCTCTCACTGAGTACACCACCTAATGTTGCAAATAACAAAGGGGTTCCCATGGTAACTGCGGTGGTCAGAATGATGGTCAATAACTCTGGAGTTGTCACACGGCAACTCTTCTACGAAGTCGGTAGCTCAAAAAAAGTTCTGAACCAATCACGGTGAAGAGTAATAATCCCTCAAAAAGATAGACCACAGCAATTGGGAGTTGATACTCAACTTGAAGTAACTCTCCTCCAACAAAGATTACTGCCAGCAGAAATGCGGTTCCAATGATTCCGATTGGATGATTTCTCGCCAGACGGGAGACAATTATGCCTGTGTAGCCATAGTTGATAGAGAAATTCTGCTGCAGCCTATGGTGAATCCCTGCCACCTCAGTCATGCCCGCTAGAGCCGCAACAGAACCGCTTAAAACAAGGACTATGAACAGAAGATTCTTTGTATTGAAACCAGAATAATCTGCAGCAGATAAATTGTCTCCAGCTACCCTGATTTGGAAGCCGATTGTGGTGGACCTGAGTAGGATCCAAGTTAAAACTGCGAGAAAAATTCCAAGGGGCAAACCCCAATGAACAGATGTGGAACCAATCATTGGTAAGAAGGAAGACTCCCCAAAAGATCTTGTCATTGGGAAATTAAATGTACTGGGATCTCGCCATGCTCCGTACAAGAGGTAATCAGCAAGGCTGATGGCCACATAATTTAATAACAGGGTTGTGATGATTTCATTCACCCCAAACCATGACCGCAAACCGGCTGGAATGGCAGCCCACATTCCTCCAGCAACGAAGGTCCCAATCAGGAGTATTGGCAACATGAATTGGGCATCAAGTGCTTCACTGAACTCCAGTGCTAGCCAAGTAGTGGCGATGGCTCCCAGATAAAGCTGCCCCTCCGCTCCGATGTTCCACAGATTTAGTTGAGCTGCAATGGCGACCCCTAATCCTGTCAAGAGTAAAGGGGTCATTTTGAGAAACAGATCCTGCCAACCCCATTGATCAAAGAACATCAGGGCACCCACACTTGGATAGGCCTCCAAGGGGTTTATCCCTACCATCGCAAGTAGAATGCTACCCAATATCAAGGCGAGCACAATCGAGCTAACTGTGACCGCAACTTGAACGCTCAGTGGCGTCTCCAGCCTACGTTCAAGTTCAAACACTATCGATTAGGCCCTTTCACCTGTCATGAGCAGACCAATTTCTTCAATCTCAGCTTCTTCTTTAGATATTTCACCAACAATACTCCCTCGGCAAATCACATAGAGGTAATCACTCATTAACAGTAATTCTTCAAGATCCTCTGAAATAAGCAAAATAGCCAATCCATCTGCACGCGCTTGAAGCAATTGATTCTGCAGAAAAGCGGTTGCATGAATATCGAGTCCACGTACGGGTTGAGCGGCCAGCAAAAATTTCAAAGGCCTGGAAGTTTCACGGGCTAAAATGACTTTTTGCATGTTCCCACCAGATAGCTGGCCAATGGGAGTTTTTTCAGACGCAGCTCTGACATCAAAAGCTCTCATACGCTCTCGGCCAAAAGCAGTGATCTTGTCTCGCTGTAACCATCCCCCACTTTGAAATCGGTGGTTGTGCAAATCCCTCAAAAGAAAATTTTCTGCTACTTCAAGATGGGGAGCAATACCATAACGTTTACGGTCCTCTGGGATATAGCCAACACCTTTATGAATCAGTTCTGAAACCGATGCGTCTTTTTGCTCCTCGCCAGCAAACTGGTATTTTCCAGTATCCAAGCCTCTCAGGCCAACAAGAACTTCTGCGAGAGGAGCCTGTCCACTTCCAGCTACTCCAGCCAAACCTACAATTTGTCCAGCACGGACTTCCAAATTGATATTTTGTAGCAACCAATGACCAAGCTCATGACGCAATCCAGCGTTTTTCAACCTGACGATAGTTTTATTTTGAGATTGGTCTGTTGAGACTTTTGAAGTTTTTGTTTTGATCTCAGCCGTTTGAATTGTGCTTTCTCCCATCATCAAACGGGCTAATTCTGAAGGATTGGTCTCGCCTCTAATACGAGTAGCTTTAACCTTCCCATGACGCAGAACCGTGATGCGATCGGAGAGTTCGATGACCTCCCTCATCTTGTGTGAGATAAAAAGAATGGAGTGTCCATCCTTTCTCATTTGGTGCAGAATTTTGTAGAGAGCCTCGGATTCTTGGGGAGTCAGTACAGCAGTTGGTTCATCGAGGATCAGAATTTTGGCTCCCCTAAACAGAACCTTGAAGATTTCAACTTTTTGTTGTTCCCCCACTGAAAGGTCTTGAACGCGCAGATCTGGGTTCAATTCCAGACCATAACGTCTTCCCAATTCCTCAATCTGTTGTCTAACTTTTGATTTCTGTAAGCGAAACGCTTGAGGAGTCCCTAGAATAATATTTTCAGAGACACTGTGATTTGGAATCAGCATAAAATGCTGATGTACCATCCCAACACCTTTTGCGATGGCTTGGGCTGGATTTTTAAGGTAGAGGGGTTTTCCATCAAGGAAAATGGAACCAGAATCTGGAATGTAAAGACCGCTGATAATGTTCATCAGCGTTGATTTTCCAGCACCATTTTCACCTAGAATCGTGTGTATTTCGCCACGATTTAAAGTAAGGTCGATCTGATCGTTTGCAACTATTCCCGGAAATTCTTTGTGGATTTTCTGAAGTTCCAGAACAGGGTTCACTTGTGAGTTCTGGTTGCGTTGTAAACTAATCCACCAGTGGTCACATATTTTTCAAGCAGGCGTTTACTCTCCTCCACCATAATTCCTTCTTTCAAACAAATACCTCGTTGCCTCAGTACACCTTCAATATTGCTTGGCAAGGGACCTTCGTCAAAGCCTGTTATTTGTTCAACCTCCTGACTTGTAGCTGCATAACAAACTTCTTTCACTCCTGACCAAATCACAGCTCCCAAGCACATTGCACACATCTGAGCATTGACCACAATTTGGAATTGTGGAAGTCCCTCAGCTCCCAAATCATGAGTGCCAACTGCTTTCTGTGCAAGGCTCAGAGCCATCACCTCAGCATGCGCCGTCGAACAACCTGTGACCACGACTCGATTGACTCCAACAGAAATCAACCTCCCTGATTCTAACTCAAAAACTGCAGCTCCAAATGGTCCTCCAGTCCCCTCCTCAATTTGTCGATCAGTCAGACTGAGAACCAATTTCATGCGTTCTTCGGAACTCATGAAAAAATCCGGTTGATCCTTCAAAAAGTCTGGAATCCATTCTGGTAGATACAACTCAATTTGGTGAGGAAGCAGATTCATAAAGGGTTGCTACTTCAAATGTTTGAAATCAGGATGCGTACTCCTTCATCCCAGTGGACTTCCTCTAAATTTTTTCCTGGGCCTTCTCGATCAACAATGAGAAAATCTTGCTTGGAAACCAAAGGAAGTAATGGATGGTGCCAAACACCTTTTGAGTACTGCACCCCTTGATTACCTTGGGCTAAAAAACATCTCACTGCCTCGGGCTTGGGCTCAGTTGCCACAACCACCAGCCAGGGTTCGGCCTGTAAGGGAACAAATGCCTGAGATCCCAATGGGTGTCTTTCAACTAACTTTAGTTCCAGCGGACGGGGCCGAGAACGTCCTCTAAAAATAGACAAAATTGCCGAGCCTTCATCTAACTCTACCTTGGATAGAGCATGGTGTCTTTCTGTAGTCCCCTCATTGATAATGAAGGATTTTTTATTGTTCGGTTCGATCACCTGGCCGAAAGGAGCAAAACTTTCTTCTGTCAATGGTTCTGGTTTAACCTCAATCACAGTTTACTCCCAAAAACCCGAAATCGAGAAACACCTCCATCCGGAAAAATGTTTAGTTTGACATGGCTGATAGGTCCTATTTTTTCGAGATCCTTCGATTCAAATTGATGGATTGTATCTGAAGTTAAATCCTTGGGAGTCATCAGTTCCAGCCAAAACATGGATTGGGTAATCAAAGATTGATCAGTACCCCATTCAACGTTCTGCCCCTGGACCGAACATTTTGCAGGTGAATTTCCTTTATAAAAAGATGTATCGACTTCGATTTTATTTACCTCTCCAGGAGCACCCAAAGCAATCAGTAACCAATCAAACCCTGGTTCACGACGACGCCGAGTTTCCCAGCCATCTCCCATGTTGATGCCTTTGCCAGAATCCAAGACAGCCTGCACATTCCCATAATGAGCGTCATTGTATGCTACAATTCTTCCTCCGTTTTTGAGACCAGACAACTCAATATCTGACTTAAAACTAGACCAATCAGGGAGAACATTTCCATACGCTCGGAATCGTGCAATCCCCCCATCAGGGTAAATGTTCAATCTCAACCAACGCCACGGGCCAGGCTTTTGGCAATCGAAAAAATGTCGTTTCGATGGACCAAGGCTGATAGATCCCAGAATTTCCTCCCAGCTTTCTGATGCATCTCCGGGATCATTCACTTCTTTAGAACCCCAAACTGAAGCTGCGGGAGGATAATTACCAGTAAAGTGGGTTGTGTCCAATTCAAGGCCGACCAGATCTCCTGGAACTCCCAAACGAATCACACACCAGTCATGTCCTCCATATCGTCGACGTTTACTTTCCCAACCGTCCATCCATTTTCCGAAATCATCGTAAACGTCTGGTTTGAAAACAGGATCTGTCTCCGCCAGCATCCGCTCCCGAGACGCAAAGCTGTCATCACTGCAACGCAAGGAAACTGTTCCAAGTCTTGGAGAACAGAGATTTGTCGTTGAACCAACAAAATCAGGAATTTGAATAGTATGTTGAATTACCGTTTCCGTCATGTATGCCTAAAAAATGACGTTAGTTTCTCTTAACTGCCTCTGTAGGTCGAATAACCGAAGGGGCTTAACAATAGCGGGACATGAAAGTGCTGCTCTGGGTTCAGAATTTCGAACTCAATCCTAACCACAGGATAGAAGAAGCTTTGGATATTTTGTGAACTGAAATATTTCTCCACGTCAAAACTTATTCGATAATTACCTTTAGCCAATGAACTTGGTTCTAGTAGGTTCGTTAACCTCCCATCGGCATTAGTCGACCCACGTCCGAGCAGTTGCCATTCAGAGTTGATCCAAGATTCCAACTGGATTGGAACATTCTCAGCCGGACTACCTTTGGCAGTGTCAAGTACGTGAGTAGTGATTGGGCTCATTTTTTGGATTATTTGAACATCTTATGAAGGCGTAGAAACATGATTTTTTGTTGCTCTTGTTGAGCTATTAGAAGTTCTTCTTCGGGAGAGTTATTGATTCGTGCTTCAAGCAAATTCAGCATTTCAAGTGCTGACTTACCCGTAGCACAAACCAAAAAGACGTATCCAAAGCGCTGAGAATATTTTTCATTGCCTGAGGCAAGTCTATCAAGAATATCTTCTTCAGCCACTTCTACCCCAGCCTGTTCGTTAACAGACCAATCTCTAGTGCTGGCAAAACGAGCAGCCAGCGCCTGCCGATCTCCAATTCTTGGATGATGCTCAAAAGCTTCTAACCAATCTTGAGCTTGCAAATCTTCCCAAATCTGGGCTGCCTTGTTCTGCATCGCTTCCAGTGATCCAAATGGTCTTGATTGGGCCATTTTATTTGCCCAATTCTGTGAGCCACAACAACGCAAAAGTGCTTCCTCAGCCTGCTCTTTAGGTAAAATCTGGAAGTCTGAGAAGTTCATTCACCATTTCCTAAACCAAACCACTTCTCAGCTGGATGAACTTTTTGCCAATGTTCAGCGATATCCACCCTTCTTGTGACCCAAACTCGTTCATGCTGTTGAATATGCTCTATAAATCTGCGTAATCCCTCAAAGCGGCCTGGGCGTCCAATCAAACGGCAATGTAGCCCGACTGACATCATCTTGGGAGATGTCTCACCCTCTTTGTAGAGCGTATCGAAAGCGGCTCTTGCATAACTGAAAAAATCCTCTCCGGTATTGAATCCTTGGGCTGTCCCAAACTTCATGTCATTCACGTCCAGGGTATAGGGAATCAGCAGCAGAGATCTTTCACCGTGTAATTCCCAGTAGGGGAGATCGTCATTATAAACATCGGAGTTGTAAAGAAATCCACCCTCCTCCGCAACGATCCTACGAGTATTTGGACTGATTCGCCCAATGTAGCAACCAAGCGGTCGGATACCCGTAAGTTGTTGCTGTATTTCAATAGCTTTTTGCAGATGGGCTCTTTCAGTTTCTTCACCAACATACTGGTAATCGATCCATCGATAACCATGAGTGGCGATTTCATGACCATCAGCGAGCATTCTTGCTGCAACCGTTGGATTTCTTTCAAGGGCCATTCCAACAGCATAAACTGTTAGAGGCAATCCATGCTCACGAAAAAGCCCCAGAATACGCCAAACCCCAGAGCGGCTACCGTACTCATAGATCGACTCAATATTCATGTTTCGAACACCAGCCAAACTGGGCGCACCAACTATTTCCCAAAGGTAGCTCTCAGAGTGGGGATCACCATAGAGCACGCAATTTTCGCCACCTTCTTCGTAGTTGAGCACAAATTGAACAGCTACTTTTGCTTGATTTGGCCACTGTGGATCTGGCGGTTCAGGTCCGTAACCCAACAAATCCCTAGGACATGAATGATTTGATCCCATTAAATTCCCAAATTGAGGCAAAGACTAACATATTCAGCCACTGGGTTGATCACTTTGGAATCGACCCAAGTAAGTTTTCGCTCGAGGAAATGCATAACCATTTCGTTTACTTGTTTGCAGGCCAAGAGAAACGAGGCTTTCTACCAACTTTACTGCAGAGGCGACCCCATCAATCACAGGAACTTGAAATTCTTCAGAGAGGTCTCTTGCTAAATCGACCATCCCAGCGCAACCCAGCACAATTGCCTCACTTCGATCTTCTAATAAAGCTAGGGCCACTTCGTCTCTGATTTTTTTTCTCCCTCCAGAATTCGCATCCTCCAAATCCAAAACGGGAACTTCTGAAGCTCTAACTTTTCGGCAATGTCGTTCCATACCATATTTCAAAACAAGGCCTTCCAGGGCTGGCACAGAACGATTGAGTGTGGTGACGATGCTAAAGGAGTTTGACACCATCGATGCCATATGAACTGCAGCTTCGCAGATTCCCAAAACTGGACCAGCAACCTGACAACGTGCAGCATCAAGACCAGTGTCATCAAAACAGGCTATGATCGTTCCTTGACAACCAGCAACAGCGCCCTTACGAATTTCTTTCAACAGTCCAGGAATACTAAAAACTTCGTCGTAGTAACCCTCGATGCTCACTGGCCCATCTGAGGGATTGGAAGCTAGAATTTCTGTACCTGTGCTAGCCACAGAGCGAGCTGCAATCGCAGCTTTCTCTGTCATGGATGCAGTTGTGTTTGGGTTAACCAACAAGAGTTTCATCAGACCCCTTTCCCTGCATCAGAACCGTGGCTTTCTTGCCGTCTTCTTAGGTAAAACAAAACTCCCATCGCAGTAAGAATCATGAAAAGAGAAAAGAAAGTAGTAAGTGTGCCAAGGGCGTAGAGGGTTGGGGTGGTCACATTTGTTGTCATCCCAAAGATTTCTAGAGGTAGGGTGTTCTTGACTCCCGATGTCATCAGAGTTCGAGCGAATTCATCGTAAGATAGAGTAAACCCGAAGAGGGCAACCCCAATCAAACTTGGTCCAATGATCGGTAAGACAACATGGCGGATTGTCTGCCAGCTGGAAGCACCCAAGTCCCTGGCCGCTTCCTCGTAAGACTTATCGAATCTATTGAAAACAGCGATCATGATCAAAAAACCAAATGGGAGTGTCCACGTAAGGTGTGCACCTAAACCGGAAGTAGTCCATGACACCTCCCAACCCATGATATTGAAGATTAAACCGATTCCTAGGCTAACCAGAATGGAGGGTACTATCAGGCTCGCGACTGTAGTGTAGAATAGCAGGTTTGAGCCAAAGAATTTTTTACGGAAGGCAAGACCAGTAACTAGTGAAATGACCACAGTCAGTGCCATCACAACAAGGCCTAATTGCAGTGATCTTAAGAATGAAGTCTCAAAGTCACCAACTAACTGCTCACCGAATAAGGCAAAAAACCAATGGATTGAAAATCCGTTCATTGGAAAGGTCAGCCCACCATTTGGCCCCTGGAAAGATAAAATCACGATTGCCGAGATGGGGCCGTACAAGAACATCACAAACAGTCCAAAGAAGGCGGCCAACCAGTAGAAGCTTGCGGGACGTTTTTTATGCATCAAAGTTCCTTCTTCAAATCAACAACCCGCATCATCAGGCTAACCATAATTAGGACGACTGCCAATAGAACAACTGCATGAGCAGCTGCAGCTGGGTACAATAGAAGTGAGATCTCATTCCACATCATCACCCCAACAGAAGCTCGTTGTCCTCCACCCATCAAGCGAACTGTAATGTAGTCGCCCATGACCAAGGTGACCACAAAGATAGAACCGATAGCAATACCTGGTTTACAAAGGGGAATTACAACATTGGTGAGCGTCTGCCAGCCATTCGCACCACCATCGATGGCAGCTTCAATAAAGGAACGATCGATTCGCATCATGCTGTTGAAGATCGGCACCACCATGAATAAGGCGTAAAGATGAACAAACGCCAAAACGATTGAAAAATCGGAAAAAAGAAGAAATTCCAATGGCTCATCTATCAAACCAATGGACTGCAGCATCGTATTAAAAACACCATTGCGACCCAAAAAAGGAATCCAGGAAATCATGCGAATGATGTTTGAAGTCCAAAATGGAATTGTACAAATTAGGAATAAAACGATTTGCCAACGTGTTGTGTGAATATGAAAAGCTAGAAAATAAGCTACTGTGAAGCCAATGATGAATGTAAAAAACCAAGTCAGACCAGCGTACCAGAGGGTGTTTAAGTAGGTTTTGTAGGTGACGTTTGACCCAAGCGCATCCGAGTAGTTTGTCCAAACAAAGTCAGGAAAAAATGAGAAATCGTTATAGTCCCAAAAACTAACGATGAGAATTGTTCCAATCGGTAAAACCAGAAAAAATCCCAGAATTAAGCTGATTGGTGAAATTTGGAGCAGAGTTGATAGAGGAGATTGACGATCCACGGTATCCAAAACTTGTGGGGGCTGAGGCCCCCTTTTTTATTGATTAAGCAGCGATGAACTCATTCCACTTGCGCACCATGTGACGGTTCTCATCCATCACTGAATTCCAACACTCAACGCGTCCCATTCGTTCCTCGAAGGAACCACCATCACGCTTAGCACCTTTTGGTTCCAGCTTATTGCCAAATGGATCCATGATATCGTTTTGAGCAGCTTTCCCTTCAAACCAGAAGCCCCACTCATCTGCTGACATGTGTAGCTTGGAAGTCTCTGGAGCTGCCGAGTAATAGCCCTGACGCATCAGCAGACCCCCAACCCAACCAGAAAGATACCAGTTGATATATTCGTAGGCCGCATCTAACTCTAGGCCAGAAAGGTTTCTGGATAAACCAAGTCCCCCGCCCCAAGAGCGATAGCCCTCTTTCAATGGCTGGTAGATGCATGGCAGCCCCATTGAGCGGACTTTGGTGATCGCAGGTGACCACATTGACTGAATGACAACCTCACCCGATGCCATCAAGTTGACTGACTCGTCAAAGGTCTGCCAGAAAGCACGGAACTGTCCAGCCTTCTTGGCTTCAGTGAAGATCGCCATGGTCTTGTCGATCTCTTCCTTGGTCATGTTTCCTTTATCACCGTACTGAACTTCGCCCATTGCTTCGCAGACCATCGCAGCATCCATGATGCCGATAGAGGCAATATTCAGGATAGACGCCTTTCCCTTAAATTCTGGATTCAATAGTTCTGTCCAGCTGTTGATTGGTCGACCAATCAGATCAGGTCGAATACCCAAAGTGTCCGCATTGTAAATTGTCGGAACCATGGTGTACCAGTTGGTCATTGACTTCGAAAAGCTCTTCGAATTTGGGCCATCTGTGAAGCTAACAGTATGGGGTGCGGTACCTTGGGCAATCTTTGAAGAAGGGGTAAGACGTCCATCTTTAAAGATTCCAACAATCTTGTCGAAGTACTTAAGCTTGCTGATGTCCATAGGCTGCATGTTTCCACTAGGCCATACTTTCTTCAAAGTAAAGTACTCGATATCTGCGATGTCAAAGCTCTTTGGTTGGGTAACAACTCGCTGAGCCGTTGCATCTGTATTTAGAGCGGTCATTTCCAGTGTGATGCCCAAATCTTCCTTTGCCTTCTTGGCAATTTCATTGATGTTGGAAACTCCAGTTCCAAACTGCCGTAAAGTTACATTCTTGATGTTCTGGGCCCAGATCGTTGGGAAACCTGTGATGGCCTGAGATCCAACGGCAGCACCAAGTGCGACCGCGCTTCCACGTTTGAGAAGATCACGTCGTGAAAGAGAGGTTAGGGTGGTGGAATTTTTCATAGTGTCTCTCCGGAAGAAAGGGATAATTTAATTTAGCAGACATAAATCCTGCGGTTTCCAGCTTGCGGCAAGCTGTTTACCATAGGAAACATCCAACTGCCCAAGCAGTTGTTCAGGTAGTGTGACTTCAAGTTCCTGCTCCCCGTCGAGTTGGAGTGTCACACTCAAACTGGTTCCCTTGTACTCAACTGCCGTAACAGTACCACGCACCTCGTTTGGAGGTGGGGTCTCCTCCGAGGGCTGATCCAGCCGGATACAGTCCTGACGAAGTGAAAATGTTACTGGACCTGACGGGGTGTCCAGTGCAGTCCAAGGAACCAGATAGCTAAAGCCCTCCTGGCTGCTCAAGAGAACTTCTGATTCTGAATATTTTTTTTCAAATTTTGCTTTGATTAGGTTATGTCCTCCCACAAATTTAGCAACAAATTCACTCTTTGGTTGATTGAAAACTTCTCTGGGTGATCCTGCTTGCTCGATGTTCCCTTGGTTCATCACGACGACCTGATCAGCAAGAGCAAGTGCCTCAACCTGGCTATGAGTCACGTGAATAAAGGATATCCCCAATTCCACCTGTAAGCGCTTTAGTTCTGCTCGCATCTTCACTCTTAAAAAAGGATCCAATGCGGAAAGGGGTTCATCTAACAAAAGCACAGAAGGATGCGTCACTAAGGCCCTTGCCAAAGCAATACGCTGCTGTTGTCCTCCAGAGAGTTGAGCTGGGATTCTCTCTGCAAAAGAAGACATGTGGACCAGTTCCAGATATTCATCAGCAACTCTTTGCCTCTCATTTTTTTCAACTCCTCGCATTTTCAAACTGAAGGCAACGTTATCCCGGCAATTCAGATGAGGAAAGAGCGCGTAATTCTGGAACATCATGGCTGTCTCTCTCTTTGCCGGAGGTACTTCGTTGATCTCCTTGTTTCCCAATAGGATTGAACCCTCACTGACATCTTCATGACCAGCAATCATTCTCAGGGTAGATGTTTTTCCACAACCACTTGGTCCAACCAAACAGCAATAACTTCCGGCTGGAATCTTCAGGCTAATTCCGTTGACAGCTGTGGTTTGACCGTATTTTTTATAAAGTTGGTCCAGTTCCACATCTCGCGCTTCTCTGGTCAGTGATCTTTTCTCAGGCAAACGTTTCTCCCCAAATTATTAAGGTTTAGCTAGGCTACTTTTTCAGCCTTATTTGTGATGGACTGCCCTGGCTTAGAAATCAGAGGAATTTCTGAATTAGTTAGACCCCACGCTGCCTCAGGATTTCCCAACCAAGTCATGCATCTCAGGACTTCTTCAGAGGTCGCTGGAATAGCCAAGGGAACTATTTTGCCAGGCGAAATATGTTCAAGTGCCTGTTTGACTGCTGTAAATGCGGCAAGTGCAAGCATCAAGGGGGGTTCCCCCACAGCTTTGCTTTTCCGAATACTTCCATTCGGTGCTGGATTCTCGTAGAGTTCGATCCTTAGATCTTTTGGGAGATCTCCAAAATTAGGAATTTTATATGAAGTTGGTGAACACGATAGTAATTTCCCATCTTCCTGGTAGCGGAGTTCTTCCATACTCACCCAACCTAAACCTTGCACAAAACCCCCTACTATCTGTCCTCTGTCGATACCTGGGTTGATTGAATGACCGATATCTAACAACAAATCGGCTCTTTCTAACTTCCATTGGCCTGTGAAGCGATCAATCTCTACTTCAGCAACGCATGCCCCTGTAGTGTAGTAGTGGAATGGGCTACCTTTTCCTGTGAATTGATTGAATCCAACCCCCGGAGTCCTATAAAATCCTCTCTCACCGAGATTCACGCGGTTTCTGTAGGCTTGCAGTGCAAGTTCACCAAAAGTTACCTGTTTCTCAGGGCACCTTCGATCCCAAACTTTGCCTTCAGAGAATTCAATAGCCTCTGGAGATTTAGAAAGTCCAACTTGGGTATCTGCGAAAAGTTCAGCGGCAAACTGAGCAAGACGAGATCGTATGGCTTGGCAAGCATTGGCTGCTGCCATTCCATTGAGATCTGTACCAGCAGAGGCAGCTGTAGGAGAAGTATTATGATTCTTCTCCGTCGAGGTCGTCATGTACTTGACTTGCTCTGAGGGCACTCCCAATTCCTCTGCTACGATCTGACGGATTTTAACCGTTAGACCCTGTCCCATCTCGGTTCCACCAGTTGAAACCTGTACACTGCCATCCTTTAGGATATTGATGAGTGCATTCGCCTGATTGAGAAAAGTAGCTGTGAAGGATATCCCAAACTTCATGGGCGTTAGCGAAATTCCCCGAAGATGAGTCAGAGATTTCTCATTAAACTGCCTGATCTTTTCAAGTCTTGTCTTATAATCAGAGCTTTCATGGATTTGATTTAGAATTTGAGGCAGCCGGCTTTCTACCCTCTGACCGTAAGGGGTAAAATCTCTTGGAGAATTTCCATAGCAGTTCTGACTACGAATTTCATAAGGATCGCGCCTTAATTTTGCTGCGATATCCTCCATCAAGTTTTCAACCACAGCCATTCCTTGGGGTCCTCCAAATCCTCTAAAAGCTGTATTTGGTGGCAGGTGAGTTTTACAGACTTGACCCCTAAGAGTTATATTCTGTATGAAATAAGCGTTGTCAACATGTAGCAGAGCTCGCTCCATAATGGCTAATGAAAGATCCGTGTAAGCTCCGCCATTGGAATACAACTCCACTTTCAGGCCCAAAAGATTCCCTTCCTTACCAACTGCAGCCTGATATTCACTTCTGAAAGGATGTCGTTTCCCAGTAACGTGCATATCCGTGTCTTTGTCGTAAGCAATGCGTCCTGATCTTCCTGTTTTCTTGGTGACTAATGCAGCCATTAATGCCGGCAGGGCCGCTTGCGTCTCTTTTCCTCCGAAGGCTCCTCCCATTCTACGGCAGGTACAGATCACCTCATTGAAACCAATTCCCAGCATGTGAGCTACAACCTCCTGAAGCTCTGTTGGATTTTGTGTCGATGCCTGAATCAAGATCTCATTGCCTTCACCAGGATGTGCTATGACCGCTTGGGACTCTAGATAGAATTGCTCTTGGCCGTTGCTGTAAAATACACCCTCAATTTGATGTTCGGCTTTACGCCACGCTCCTTCAAAGTCTCCACGCTTGATCTCTCGAAGATTACCCAAGAAAGAATTTTGTCTGAGCGACTGAGAAATTGTCAGCCATGGCGTTTTTTCCTCAACTTCGATCTGAACCTGTAGGCGTGCTTTCCTGAGCGCACTGGAATTTTCAGCAGCTAAGACCACAATTGGCTGTCCAACATACTCACACACATCTTTTACCAAGAACGGTTCATCAGCAATCACAGGCCCAAACAAGTTCGCTCCAGGTATATCTTGCCAAGTGAAGGCCCCCACAAAGCCAGGAATCAGATAAAGGCTACTCAAATCTATTCGCTTCAACAACCCATGAGCAACTGGACTTCCAACAAAGCCCACTACTAACTCGCCAGCATTTGCTACGCTGTCATCTGTGTATAGTGCAGCCCCCGTGACATGCATTTCAGCAGAGTCGTGGGCAAGGCTTTTACCTGTTTCCATGCCTTTTCATATAGTCTTTAAATGTTTCATTATGCCACCATCGAAATTTCTTCATGAAAGAATTTTTTGAGAACCGTCTCTGCCAAACAATTTCGGTAGTGAATAGATGAACGTACATCTGAAATAGGACTGATTTCAGACACAGCTATTTTACCAGCTTGTTCAATCAAGTCTTGCGTGCATTGGTTACCTTGGAGGACTTTTTCGGTTTTGTGAAGACGAATAACGGTTGGCCCCACCCCCCCATACGCCAATCTAATTTGTTTGAATCGACCTTCAACTATTTGCCATTGAATGGCCGCTGTGAATGTGGAAATATCCAAATCTCTCCTCTTGGAAACCTTAAACAAGCGCTGTGACAAACTCTGATGAGATTTTTGAATCCTAATAGCCCCAATCAATTCACTTTGTCGAAGATCTAGTAACTTGTAGCCTTTATAAAACTTTTCGATTGGAATCCAACGCCATTTCTCCCCATCACAAGCCCCAATTTCTGCCTCACTAACGTATAGCCAAGGCAAACTGTCCGCTACCGGTGAGGCATTGGCCAGATTACCCGCAATGGTCCCACGATTTCGGATTTGAGGGGATGCAAACAGATCCAACATGTCTTTTACATTAGGCCAATTTACTAGAGCCCACTCTTCCAATTCCCTCCAACTGACATTTCCACCAAAAATCAGGTGGTTCCCTTCCTCTCTGATCCCACACAATTCAGAAATTTCGCTTGTCGCAATCAATTCTTTGGGATCGATTCTCTCTTTATTGATCTGGACACATAGGTCAGTTCCCCCAGCCAACCATCGAGCTTCTAGGTGCTTGCGTTTAATTTCTACGGCGTCCTTTAGCGTTCTGGGCCTCCAACACTTTCTTGGTATTTCCTGCTCTAGTGATGGATCAACTTCTTGCAATGCAAAAGGGATCTTTGTCTCTTCTTTGAGTTGTTTTACGATTGCACCAGGAGGATATTGTTCAGCAAGTTTCCAAGAATTAATTTTTTTTGAGGCTTCCGCAGAATCAATGATCGCTTCATAGCCCGTGCACCTACAGAGATTACCGATCAATGCTTCTTTCGCAGTTAATTTTTTCCTCGTGGATTCTGAATCTACCAGAGCATTTGCGGCAAGTGCCATCACGATTCCAGGAGTGCAATAGCCACATTGTGAACCAAACCCATCTCGCATTGCCTGCTGAACTGGATGCAGCCGATCTCCCCAGGCTAAACCTTCGATTGTGATAACGTGAAGTCCATCCAATTGGTGGACGTTCAAAATACAGCTATTAACAGCTTCGTATTTAATTTTTTCTGAACTCGTATACCCCAACAAAACCGTACAAGCCCCACAGTCCCCTTCTGCACAAACGACCTTTGTTCCAGTTAATTGTCTTTCTTTTCGGAGCCATGTTGACAGAGTCTGCAAGACTGCCAAGCCTTTCACCCGAATTGGTTGACCGTTACAAAAGAAAAATACGTAATCGCGTTTCATTTCAAATATTTGAATTTTAAACTCATAAATGCTGTTGAAGCCATCCACCCAGTTGATTTCGTTCCTCCTGGGTCATTCCAGTCAGGTTTGCAAGTGGCATTGTATGCGAGGTAACTGCCTGAGACTGTACCTGAGCAGCATATTTTCGAAGATGAGCGACAGTCTCCAAAATAACACCCTTTGGTGGAGCACTGAAACCTGGTTGGGTTGGCATGGCTGCGTGACAAGAAGTGCATCGACGCTGTAAAATGTTGACCGCTTGATTGTCACTAACCATTTGGGTGGTCACTGTTGTTTCTCTCATCCAAGGGCCAGAGAGAATCACAACGGCAACGGTTGCTAAAGCCGCGCTTGGCAAAAGCCAATTTGGATGTTTCCCCTGGTGGCGTAAATTGAAATAGTGCTTGACGACAATTCCAATCACTGACAGCGAGCCTAAAATCAACCAGTGGTAGGAATGGCCAAAGGTCGTTGGGAAATGATTACTGATCATGATCAGCAAAACAGGAAGTGTCAGGTAGTTGTTGTGTCTGGAGCGCTGAAGACCCTGCTTTCCCATTTTACCATCAGGGGGCTCTCCAGCTAGCATTGCCCCTACCATCTTCTTTTGTACAGGGATGATGACAAAGAAGACGTTTCCTACCATCATGGAACCAATCATTCCTCCTACGGTAATGTAGGTGGCCCTGCCACTCAAAAATTGACCCAATCCCCAAGCAACAATTGGTAATGCAATGATAAACAAGTAAAGCATCCAATCGTTGTGCTGTCCAAAAGGAGACCGACAGAGCTGATCATAAATCAGACAGCCTAAGAGCATAGCACTCAGATTAATCGCAATCGCTTGCCAGCCAGACAAATCAGCGACCGAAGGATCTACCATATAGGATTCAGCCTGCCAGAAATAAACGATGATCAGCAGCGCCATCCCACTGACCCAGGTCATGTAAGCTTCCCACTTGAACCAATGAAGCTTCTCTGGAAGCTTTTCTGGTGCTACCTGGTATTTCTGTGAATGGTAGAATCCACCTCCATGAACCGCCCACAAATCCCCTGCAATACCAGGTGGATTAGGCCCTTTTCGATTCAGTTGCCCCTCAACCCAATTGAAGTAGAATGAAGCCCCTATCCAAGCAATCCCCGTGATCATGTGGATCCAGCGAACCACAAGATTTAACCATTCATGAATATGTGCTTCAATCACTGGTGGCTCCGATAGGCCCAATGAGCGGTACGCTTCTCAATCGCTGCGAAAATGGCATACATTACTATACCCTCGAAAGCTAAGACCAGTAAGCCTGCAAAGACCAAGGGAACTTCAAAATTTGCTTGGGCTGAGAGCATTAGATGTCCAACACCATGATTCGAGGCAACAGTTTCAGACACGACTGCCCCAACAAACGCCAAAGTGATGGCAACCTTGAGAGATCCAAAAAAAAATGGCATCGCTCCTGGAATTCCTACTTTCAACATAATATCCAGCTTGCTGGCCCCCAATGACCGTAAGACATCTTCTAACTCTGGCTCAGTCGTAGCTAGACCGGTGGCTACATTTACTACGATAGGGAAAAAAGAAATCAGAAAAGCCGTAAGCACAGCTGGCACGGTACCTATTCCAAACCACAATACGAGGATTGGAACAACAGCCACCTTCGGAACGCTGTTGAAGCCAACCATCACTGGATAAAGCCCCAGATAAATCGTTTTAGACCAGCCAATCAACAATCCGAGCAATAACCCAAAAACAACGGCAATCCCAAACCCCAGAGAAGTAGAAAGCAAAGTATAAAGGGAGTCTTCGATGAGTGCCTCATGAAAAGTAAGCATCGCATCAAAGATAACAGTTGGAGCTGGTAGGAAATATTCAGGAATCCCCCCCAATTGACAGATAATTTCCCATATAAGAAACATTGAGACTGTTACGAACCATGGTGCCAATCTTTCTAAGTTACGCTTTTGCATCAACTCCATAGATTAGGCTGCTCTTGCGGTCCGAATTTGGTCACGCAGCTGGTGAACAATGTCAACAAATTCCTTTTCAAAACGAATGTCCAGATCTCGGGGTCTTTCAAAGGGGATCTCTAGCTCCATTATTATACGGCCAGGTCGATTACTCATCACCATGACTCTATCAGCCAAAAAAGCCGATTCAATCAAGTCATGAGTAACTAGTAAGACAGTAAACTTTCTCTCCTGCCAGAGGTCACGCAGCACACACCAGAGCTCTTCACGAGTAAAGGCATCAAGAGCTCCGAAAGGCTCATCAAGCATTAAAACTTCTGGTTCGTGGATAAGTGCTCTACATAGTGAAGCTCTTTGGCGCATACCACCTGAAAGCTCCCACGGGTATTTTTCAGCGACATCTTCCAACCCAACGGAACTCAGTAACTCTATCGCTTTATTGGCGTGAGCTTCCCGTTTCTGACGGAAAGTTTCTCGATGGGGTCTTACAATCTCTAAGGGTAATAGTAGGTTGTTGAGGGTCGTTCGCCAGGGAAGCATCACTGAATTCTGAAATGCCATCCCGACATTTCCCAAGGGACGAGTAACTTCTTGATTCGCAACTACGACAGATCCCTGATCTGCCCGAAGCAAGCCAGACATCAGCTTCATAAATGTTGACTTGCCACAGCCACTAGGTCCGACAAGAGCGACAAATTCCCCCTTGGACATCTGAAGCGAAGCCCCCTCCAACACAGGTGGTTCGGCCAAGGTGTACGATACTGAAACCTCGTCAATATCGACAAAATGAGTCACTTCAGTTGACCTTCCTTTGACTCATTGCGGGCAGAAACTCACTTGTAAAGACCGAAGCTGCCGTTGGCTTATTTGAAAAGTCATAGGTTATACCAACTTGGTTAATGGATTCAGACAGTCGCTGACCTTCCACATCACCAAAGCCTCGTTCTTTCACTTCAGCTGTAATCACGTTATCACGAATAGCCATCTCTAAACGCTCCAGCTCAACGTTTCGTCGAGCGATTTTGTTCCGTTTCATCAGATAATCAATTGCTGAATTGGGATCCGCAATCGTATCCATCCAGCCACGAATAATTGCTCTGACAAATCCTTTTACCAGTTGTGGATTTTCAGCTGCAAAATTTGGATTCACAATCACTGTGTTACCATATAGCTTCAGCCCATAATCCGACATCAACATCACATTGATATCTTCTTCCTTCACTCCTTTTGATTTCAAATTCAAAAAGGATGAGAATGAAAAACCTGTGATCGCATCCACCTCACCAGCAGCAAGCATCGGCTCCCGAACTGGGAATCCGACGTTCTCAATGGTCACCTCTGTCGACCTGATGTTGTTTGCCGCTACAAAGGCTTCCCATTGCGCATAAGCACCGTCAGAAGCGGGAGCGCCGAGGATTCTTCCTTCCAGATCTTTAGGCTTCATCACTCCACTTTTCTTAAGTGAAATAATTGCAAATGGTGGGTTGTTGTAGACCATCAAAATTCCTTTGAGACCAATGGTTGGATTTTTGTCTCGAAATTTGATGAGTGAATTAATGTCAGCAAAACCAAATTCGTAAGCTCCCCCAGTGACTCTAGGAATGGCTTCGAGGGAACCCCTGCCTGTGTCAATGGTAACATCCATTCCCTCTGCTTCAAAATATCCTTTATCCAGGGCAACAAAGTACGGTGCAGCGGGACCTTCAAATTTCCAATCCAAAGAAAATTTGATAGGAGTCAACGCAAAAGCGGATGTCACATAGAGGATCGTTGCTAAGAGGATTGTTAGAAATCGCATGGTGTATTCCTTAATTTATGGAATTAAATAGCTTTCATTCAGAGTTTGGGATGAAAGAATCAGTTCCCAACAACAAATTCCAGACCATCTTAAGAATCGGCTCGAATCGTCAATGATTCAAGGTGTTGGGTGGTTACTCGAAATCTTGGGGCCGAATAAACATAGATGAGTTTATAATCAGTTGCCCAAGAATTTGACAGTGGGGTGGGGTTACGAGATTTGAATTTTACTAGGTCAAGAATATCTATTCGTTACTTATTCTTTCTGTAAAGGCGAACAAACCTTAAAATCATGACTGCTGCGAAAATAAGAACCGCATGTGTAGATATAGACTAAAATGGGTGCCAAAACGAATTCATGAGTTCTTTTTGATGCGAATGCAGACTCACAGATAAAGAATGGAACTTGGAGCGCACAGGAGCAGTCCCAGCAATAAATTTTTCAAAGCATTCTACGGGTTGGTTCATCGGAAAATGAGCGGAACTATATCAGCAGTTAGAGCTTGGGACAACAAGCAATTTTTTCAAAAATGTAATTTATAAATAAATCAATTTTACTGAAGCCATTTTTTAGATCGCTCTTCAGCACGTAACCAACCTGTTATACGAACATTTCTATCGTCTTCTGAAATAGTGCCTTCAAATTTTTGATCTTCCTGCCAACAACTTTTTAGAGACTCAATGCTTGGCCAAACTCCAACTGCCAATCCAGCCAGAAAAGCGGCTCCAAGAGCGGTACTCTCTGCATTTTTAGGACGTCTTACGGTCCTACCCAAGAGATCAGCTTGATCTTGAGCAAGGAAATTATTTGCTGAGGCTCCCCCATCAATTTTTAATTCTTGAAGGGGGTAACCAAGGTCTGCCTCCATGCATTGGAGAACTTCAGCTGACTGATAAGCGATCGCTTCCAGTGCCGCTCTTACGATATGAGCTTTGCTGGTGTTACGAGTAAGCCCAATGATTAATCCGCGGGCATACGCATCCCAATGGGGTGCTCCCAAGCCTACGAAAGCGGGCACCACGTAACAACCATCTGAATTATCAACGCTCAAGGCCATCTTCTCTGTTTCTGAGGCATTCTGAAAGAATTCCATTTTGTCCCGAAGCCACTGAATCAGTGATCCAGCTACGAAAACAGCCCCCTCAAGGGCATAGGTACGTTCCTCACCAATTTGCCAAGCAATTGTCGAGAGTAGTTGATGTTGTGACTCAACAGGCTTTGGGCCAGCATTGAGCATCAAAAAACAGCCTGTACCATATGTGTTTTTTGCCTGCCCCACATCAAAACAGGCTTGGCCAAATAATGCTGATTGCTGGTCACCTGCAATTCCAGCAATGGGTAAAGATTTACCGAGGATCGAATTTTCAATTTCAGCGAGTTTTCCACTCGAAGGTACAATTTCAGGCAATGCTGATTGCTCAATCCCAAATATTGCCAGCAACTCCTCATCCCAGGATGCAGATTTAAGATTACAAAGCATGGTTCTGGAAGCATTGGTCACATCTGTTTTGAAAACTTTCCCTGCGGTCAGGTTGCAGATCAGCCAAGAATCAACTGTTCCAAAACAAATTTCACGAGCTTTCATTCTTTCAGATAGTCCAGGTACCTCATTGAGTAACCAACGCATCTTGCTAGCTGAGAAATAAGGATCCAAAACCAATCCAGTTTTTTTACGAATCAATGATTCCTTGCCCTGCGCTTTCAGTTGCTCACAGATTGCCGTGGAACGTCTACATTGCCAAACAATTGCTGGAGCAAGTGGTTTTCCAGTTTCTTTTTCCCAGACAACCGTAGTTTCACGCTGATTAGTGATCCCCAACCCAACAACGTCTTCAATACTTACATTCGTCTTTTGCATCACATCCAGCATGGTCTTTTGTTGGGTTTCCCAAATCTGAAGCGGATCCTGCTCTACCCACCCAGTTTGTGGATAGTGGCAATCTAAAGGGGCGCTGGATTGACCGATAATTTCTCCCTTAGCATTCACGAGTACAGTTCGAGAACTTGTTGTGCCCTGGTCCAAAGCCATAATAAGTGTCATAGGTTTTCTCTTTAATTCGACTGATCTGTTTTTTTATTGATTATCACGATAGGAATTCGGGCTATCTATTCGGCATTTATTGGAGCCATTATAACTTTGTGTGAAAGTTCGATCAAAAACTTATAAATTTTTCTCGATGCATCTATGAGAATTTGTGGTAGCAAATCCTCCAAACCTTTGTTCTTTAAATTTACAATTCAGTTTCCATGAGAGGTAAAGAGAGTTGATCATGCGATTCATCTTCCATGTCCAATTCAGCTAGCGTGGGCAAGTCTTTCAAAGACTGTAGACTGAAAACCTCCAAAAAGGTCTTGGTGGTCGAATAGAGTGTTGGTCTTCCTGGTAGTTCAGCTCGACCACTGATTCGGACTAATCTTCGCTGGAGCAATGTTCTCAAGGTACTGGAAGAATCGACACCTCGCAGAAATTCAATCTGCGCGCGCGTGACCGGTTGCTTGTAGGCAACGATGGAGAGAGTTTCCAGATTCGCTGGGGTCAGTCGAAATGGCTTGATGGAATCCACCTTTCGAATCCATTCTCGGACCTTTGGTACCGTCCTCATTTGGAATCCCCCTGCAACATCTTCAATCCTAAAAACTCGCCCTGTAAGCTCGTATTCTGTGTTAAGTTGTAAAACCGCCTGACGCAATTCTTTTGTTGAGGGCTCTGTTCCCACCAAGTCTTTGAGTTGCTGAATTGTCAACGAACGAGGAGTAACAAACAGGAGAGTTTCAATGACTTCAGTCAGCTTTTTTTCCTCGACCATCCAAGCTTCTCAATTTTTCATTTCGGAGTGGAACCAGAATAAACTCAACAAGATCACTACCCGTCCATTTCATTTTTTGGAGAATTTTCTGGAGCACGTCCTGTTCTAAATTCACGATTGCTCCCGTAATCACCCTAGGGGAACCTTTCTCGTTACGTTGCGTGACAAAGCCCTGGTCATGGAAGTAGCGATAGCTGCCTGATTTTGTTCACAATCTATAATGAATATCATAGGCCTCAGAGTCACCAGTTAGCAAATTACGCATACTGTTCATGGCACTTTCATAGTCCTCAGGATGAATCAATTGAATGAAGCCTTCGACAGTCTTTAATTCATTTGTTGTGAAGCCGAGCCATCGGGCCTTGTTGGGGTGATAAACCATTTCCTTTTTGTCATAATTCCACTCCCACCAAGCCGCTTTTCCTACTTCGTTGGCTAGAGTCATTCGCTTGTTATTAAGTTTAACTTCCTCCATCAATTCTTCTTGTTTTCGCCGATATCTTCGAATTTCTGTAATATCCAGCAAAACCAACACAGCCCCCTCAATGTGATTCTCAATTGTCTGATAGGGCTTTACCTCTAACTGACACCAGCGATCCCCTTTAAGTTGTACTTCCCTTTTAACCGGGACAAGAACCTTGAGAACTTTTTCGAGATCTTCCATTAAATTTGGATAATTAAAGCTTCCGGCTAGGTGGGCGATTGGTCGACCAACATCCTGGTTTAAGAGGGGGAAATACTCTTGTGTAACTGGAGTAAAATTGCGAATGCAAAGCTGTCGATCCAGAAAGACGATCCCTATATTTGTGGTCAAATACAGGTTGTTTAGATCATTATTGGCATTGGTCAATGCCTCTATTTTTTTCTGGTATTCTTCATTCAATGTGTAGAGTTCTTCGTTGACAGAGTGAAGTTCCTTGTTCGTGCTCTGCAATTCCTCATTGGCAGACATCAATTCTTCATTCGTACTCTGCAATTCCTCATTAGTTGTCTCTAACTCTTCTATAGTTGCCTGCAGACTCTCCCAGGTGTGTTGAAGTTCCTGGTCCATATCTCTAAGTTGCTCTCTGGCTTCTTCGCTGAAATTAACCGTTGATTCTTTGACCCTTTTATCCTCGTCGTTCAATTCATTCAAACTATTGAAAGTAACGATGAAGAAATCCTGTGTGAATGGCCTACGTCGATAAAGAGTGACCGAAAGCCTCATCAGTTTTGGTCCTTCATCAGTATCGATCTGGACATCCTTGAACATGATCTCGCCACCGTTCTTTTGCACGGTGCGAATCGCATTACTGACAATGATACCAACCTTTTGATCCAGCAATCTCAACAGATTATAGGTCAAATTCCCCTTGGGGATTCGGACAAACCCGTTGATATTTCCCCATACGTGAGGAATATTCAGTTCCAGATCAATAACTACAGACGATGGAACATACGGATCCATCAAATGTTCATAGATTCCCTCGATCAGCTTTTCTGTTTTCGGCTGCCCCCCCCTAACTCCTGCCTTGAGACCAATCCTTAAGTCCATCCTGACTTCCATTTGACTGGACTCGACAGCTTGGAATTCTGGGAAATAGACATCTCCTTTATTCCTAAAAATTCGAGCATGGCTATCCACGGTTCAGAAGAGATCCGGTGCTTCTCCAAGGGCCTCACTCCCTCCAAGGAACATGAATCCATTTTGGTTCAAGGCAAAGCTGAACATTGAAAGTATACGTTTCTGCACTCTTGACTGGACATAGATCAGCATATTTCTGCAAGAAATCAGGT
>JAQWOT010000344.1 GCA_029245725.1 SAR324 cluster bacterium
TTATTTTCGAAGTGCGCCTATTTTGAGCCTGCAGGAACAATTACGAAGGTTTCTAGAATTTGATCAGTGCCTAAGTAATTGTTTTTGTTGGTGGGCTGACAGGGACTCGAACCCTGGACCACCTGATTAAAAGTCAGATGCTCTACCAACTGAGCTATCAGCCCGCTCAAACTAATCAATTATGATAGTGTAGAGTGATCTTTCTTGTCAAGGAGTTACATCACCAACATTTCATCGACGGCTGGTGGCACATAGACCAACTCTTCTACGCTGATGGCTTTGTGGCCCTTGTAAGAGCCTTGGTAACCTGAGAACTTTTGCACACCATTGACGAGAAGACCGATGGGATGCTGGACTTCGTGCTCAAGCGTGATCAGGTCACCTACCTCAAGGTTGAGGAAGTTTCGAACTGACATCTGGGTTTCACCTAATTGGGCAACCATCTCAACGTGGGTCTGATTTAGATTTTTCTTGAAACGATTGCTCCAAGTGTTGTCTTTTTCGTCCTGTTCGCTCTGGAAGCCAGCGTTCAAACGGGTCCGAATGGGCTCAATCATGGAGTACGGTACACAGAGCGTAATAGCCATGGGAGCCCGCCCGATTTCCACGTCGAAGGTGACAACGATCACGATTTCGCTGTGAGGAACGATTGCCACGAACTGAGGGTTGGTCTCCGCTCGGGTGTAGTTGATCTGCACCGGGAATACTGGACGCCATGAGCTCTGTAGATCTTCAAGGGCGCTCACCGTGACCCTCTTGATCATTCTTGCTTCGATCTCCGTGAAATCTCTTCCCTCGGACTTGATCTCCAGTTCCCCATTTCCACCAAAGAACAAATCGATCAGGGTGAAGACCAGACGAGTCTCCAGCACCAGAATCGCATTGCCTCGTAACGGTGTCATCCGAAAGAGGTTCATGGACGAAGGCACCGGAAGTGTCTTCAGGAATTCACCGAACTTGATTAGTTCCGTTGAGCGTACGCTGATATCGACGACCTTGCGCAATGCATTGGAGAGCGTTAGTCGGAATAGTCGGACAAAGCGGTCATGAATGATTTCCAGGGTCGGCATACGACCACGGATAATCCGATCCTGAGCGGTCAGGTCAAAGGGGACGACTTCCTCCGGGTCGTACTCATCCTCTTCATCATCCATGTCCATGTCATCACCGGACACACCGCGCAGCAGCGCATCTACCTCATCTTGGTTAAGAACGGCTCCCATGGCTTACTTTTATTTGACGTTGAGGGATCTGGGTTCTAATGTTGCTGGACAATGATGCAAATAGCGTTCACTCCCTGAGATTTCTTCATGAGTCATCCATCAAAAAATAGTCCCCAATCCCCACAATTGCTGGCCTTGCGCAGTTATCTTCAATTCAAGAAACAAAGAAACCAGCGGTTATTTCGGCAGGCAGAATTCAGCCCAAGTGAAGAGAACCGACACCAAACACACTTGTTGCAGGGAGTGTTACGCCACCACCGCTGGCTCCAGGCTGAGGTTCAGGATCGGTGTCGACTTCCGTGGTCCAAGCTTCAGGATGTGTTGCAAGGAATCTTGCTGATTGGGGCCTACGAGCTGATTTTTCTGCGCAGTTCGAAGCAGCACCATGCAATCCATCAAGCGGTTGAATTGGTGCGAATACATCGTTTGGAAGCCCGAACCGGTCTGGTCAATGCAATCCTTCGCCAGTTGCAGCGAGATTTACAATCAGGGTTATTGCAGCCAGCACAGAGGCCACTTTCCACCAGGACCTCTCATCCGGATTGGATGGTGGAGCGCTGGACCAAACGTTATGGTACAGAGGCCACAGAGCAAATTTGTGAAGCCAACAACCTATTGCCCAATTTGACCTTGGCTCCGAACCGAGTTGAACATATCGCTTCGATTCGTCAACAGCTTGAGGCCATCGAAATTGATTGGGAAGCGCACCATGTCTTCCCAGAATTGACAGTCCTGCAGAAGAGCCAGGGAGTTTGGAACACAGCGATCGCCAAGGAAGGAATGATCTATGCCCAAGATGCCTCTTCTTATTCCTTCTGCCAATCCATCAGACCATTTCTGGAAGGAAAGATTCTGGATGTTTGCTGTGCTCCAGGTGGAAAAGGGCTTCAACTGTCCCAAAACTATCCAGGTCAATTTCTGCTGAATGATGTCTCTGCTTCTCGCTTGAAGAAAGTCCACCAGAATTTGCAGAGACTCAATCGAGCTGGTTGCATGTTGCAGTCCGACGGGACACGGCTGCCTTTCCCCAGCGGATCAATGGATGGTATCCTACTGGATGTTCCTTGTTCTTCAACTGGAACCATCAGGAAAAGTCCAGACATCAAATGGGTGGAAGATCTAAAGAGTTTGTTGCGACAGACAGAACTTCAGGAGAAACTTCTCAAAGAAGCAGCACGAGCGGTCAGAAAGGGGGGGTGGATTGCCTACTCAACCTGCTCACTGGAACCAGAAGAAACCCAGTTGC
This sequence comes from SAR324 cluster bacterium, assembly GCA_029245725.1. Taxonomy (NCBI): domain Bacteria; class Deltaproteobacteria; species SAR324 cluster bacterium. Next base: position 2,470 of record JAQWOT010000344.1, read on the forward strand.
CGTTGCAATTATCTGGGGAACTTGGGCTACAGTCGATTCCATGGAGAGAGCTACCCGGAGGGATTAAAGAAACACAAAAAGGTTTTTGGCAATTGCTCCCTTCACGGCATTGGATGGGCTTTTCTGCGGCGATTTTAAAGAAATCCTAAATTTTGTGTTGCATCCCCACAAAAAGATGGTAAAAACCTAAGCCCTTTTGCACGACTGGCCCAAAATCTGAAGGACCTTGTGCTCCCTCATAATAAAACGCATTGAATTGTATTTCTATAGGAGAACCCAGAAATGAGTACGGACGAGCAGGACTTGGATACCCCTGACGAAATTGATAGCGAAGAAGCAATGGCTGCTGAGGAGATGCAGGAAATCCGGGCAATGCTTTTGAGCCAAATGGAGGAAATTGAAGAGCGGCTCAACGCTACACAGGAAGAGACAGAGTTTGAGGTCGGAGATGAGGTAGATCACTCCGTCATTTCTCAGGAGCAAACTCTGAACAGCTTGATTGCAAGCAGAGAAATTGAGCGCCTACAACAGATCAAGGATGCTCTGCAGAGGATGGACAGTGGAGAGTATGGTTGGTGCGAAGAAACTGGTCAGTGGATTGGCAAGAAACGTCTAATGGCCCTTCCTTTCACCCGACTCAGCCTTGAAGCACAAATGGAACAGGAACGAAGTGCGAATCGAAATCGTGGAGTCAGCGGATTTAGTGAAGACACCAACTATGCTGGGAACTATCGAGACTAATTAGGATTCAGGCGCCAGCATGGCAAATCTGCTAAGCTATGATGCTTCGCAACTTCTAGTTTTCCTGCTTGTATTGATCAGGGTTGGTGGGGTATTGACAACTGCACCCATTTTCGGCAGTTCCAATATCCCCGCCCAGATCAAAATCGTCATCATTCTAGTTTTCTCCCTCATTCTAAACCCCTTCCTGCCATCCCCCACTGTTCTTCCAGAGCAAATTCACCATTTTTTGATGCTGGTCTTTAGTGAGCTGTTGATTGGTGTAACCCTTGGGCTAATTGGTAAGATTCTCTTTGCTGCTGTGGAGTTTGCAGGAGCCCTGACTGGCTTCCAGATGGGATTGAGCATTGCAAACGTTTTCGATCCCGCTTCAATGCAGCAAATATCATTGGTGTCTAAACTGGAGACCTTGATTGCTTCGCTGGTATTCTTAAGCTTGAATGGCCCAGCACTAGTTATTCAGGCAATGGTGAGAAGCTACCAGTTAATACCTGTGGGACAGGCCACCATGGGTAATGACTTGGCGAGTATGATGATTCAGCTAAGTTCAGGGATCTTCTCCATTGGTTTTCAGTTAGGTGCCCCCCTCATCATTGCGCTCCTGATCACAAACTTGATTTTGGGGCTTCTTTCCCGCTCTGTTCCTCAGATCCAGATCTTTGTCGTAGGCTTTCCTTTGACATTAATGATGGGGTTTATTTTCCTGCTTTTGGGGATGCCTTTCATGGTTCAGGCGATCAGAATCATGTTTGGACTTTACGATGATCAAATGTTAGCAGCCATCCAGATGTTGAGTTTGCCGTAGTTTCAACTACCTACTTCAGCTTGAGGCAGATTGACTTGAAGCACAGGAACCTCTTTACCCAAACTAAAACGGCACTCCTCACTAATTAGCTGCTCTGCCAAATTCAATAACAATCCTTCTTTCAGGCCGATACGGGGGATAACGACTTGTTCCGGTTTCCACATCTCGATCAGTCTGGAAAAGATTTTGGCTGATCTGGTCTTTGCCTTTCTCAGAGGCAAGAACTGATATTCGAAAATACTTCGTCCCGGCTCATGAGCACAGAAAATCCCTTCTGAGACGAGCTGTTCGCCCCATTCCCGGGCGCTTCCTCCCGACACAACTAACTGGCGATGGCTCAGACTTACCTTTACAAAGGGTTCTGTAAGGGCCTCAAGACTGGATAAATCCAGTTTTTTCCCAGCGCGTAAGACACCGAGTGGCAGGCTATCCTGCCAGAGCAGTTGCGTATCTTGTTCCAAGGACAATTCCAAGCTTCCTCCACCCAAATCCGAGTGCAGGGTTGTCCCAGACAACTCTGGCCATTGTCGTCTGAAGAGATGATGAATCAACTCTGCTTCTTCCAACCCAGTCAAAACCCGAATCTGAAAACCTTGTCTAGCTAATTCTTGGTGGGCTTCATCTCTATTTTTGGCTTCGCGGAAAGCACTTGTCGCAGAAATAGACAAAGGAGTATCTTGCGGAAGTGAGTTTTGGAAAGATTGAAGGACTTGCTGTAGGGCAAGAATTTGAGCAGTGGGAATGGATTGGTCTCGGAAAACTGATGCGCCTAGGCTGAGAAAAGCTCGCCAACGCTGCTGATTTTGCAGATCTCCCTCGCAATTCAAATTGCCAAGAACCATCCGTACAGCTTTGCTACCAATGTCGACCGCTGCCAATTGCTGAACTTGAGAAGATGGCCTCAACATTTAGCGTTGTTCTCCAAAAGCAGTGACCTCATTCGTTCAGTTATCCAGACAGGCTCGTATGCGTGCCCCTACCTCCACCATTTGCCCATCAGCATATTTCCCTAGCTTGGGAACTCGCAGTCCATCCGGACGGGGGATGATGTGAAAATGAACATGAGGGACTTCCTGGCCTGCATCTGATCCATTGTTCAACTCAATGTTGTAATCAGAACCTCCATAAGCTTTGCAGACCGCTTTAGCCACTCGCTGCATCGTCTGCATCAGACTCATTGCTTCTGTTTCAGGAAGTTCCTCAAATCGCGCTACTTCACGCTTGGGAATCACTAGAGTGTGCCCTTCAGTGAATGGAGAGATGTCGAGAAAACAGATCTCATTCTCTGTTTCATCAATTTTTTCACAAGGCAACTCACCTTGAATGATACGACTGAAAATAGATGCCATGCATTAGTTCACTACAAGAGGGTCAAAAACAGGCTGAAGATGTGTGGTATCAGCCAAACATTCAAGACTCCATCTAAGATCTTTTGGTGAAAAGACGAGTTGGGTCAGACTGGTATTTGGGATCTGAAAAAAATTCGGAGCATCCAGCGCAAGACCCAAAATCTGTTTACAAATCAGCCGAATCAGCCCAGCGTGGGAGACGGCTGCCAGCTCTGCACCATTGTGTTTTTCAGGCATCTCCTACAAAAATGTCCAAGCTCGATTAAGGGCATTTTGTAAGCTCTCCCCACCCTCAATTTGATGGTCTTTATCTCCTGACCGAAAAACTCGAAATGCTTCAGCATGATCCGCCATGATTTGCTCTAAATTCAAACCTTCCAGTATACCTACTCCTCGCTCTCTCAGACGTGGTTCCTCGACCCTCTGTTTTCCGGAAAGCATTTGGGAGGTTTCCATGGTGCGCCTGAGATCACTGGAATAGACGACATCAAATTCTAGTCCAGCAAGTCTGGATTTCAGGCGTTGAAGCTGTTTTTGCCCCTCTTCAGTGATGGGACTATCCCCATGCCCCTGAAATCGTCGTTGGATATTCCACTCTGTCTGGGCATGCCGGATCAAAAGTAACCTGGTCGGTAGGGATTCTTCTTGTAAACTCATGCAGATTCCCCCAGGCTCTTGCTGACAATCTCAAACACATCCTTTGACAGGTCTGTGGTATTAGCGATTTGCTGAAGCACTTGATGCATTTTGCTTTGAAATGGTTCAGCGAACTGTTGCCAGCGTACCAATGGAGTGAGCAACCTTGCGGCGACTTGGGGATTGCTCTTATCCAACGCTTGAATTTGGAAGGCCAACCATTGATAGCCTCTGCCATCTTCTTGATGAAAACGGAAAAAATTACCCTGACTGAATCCACCAACCAAGGATCTCACACGGTTTGGAGTGCGATAACTAAACTTTTCATGTTTCAGTAAACCATCAACCTCATCAAGTACGTTTTTTCTGCGCGAGGCGGCTTGAATCCTGAACCACTTGTCCAACACCAACGCGTCGTCCTGCCACTTTTGATAAAAAGATTCCAATGCCCTATTACGAAGTGGGCCTGATTGATGAGTCAACACATTCAGAGCACCCACAGCCTCAGTCATATTTTGGCTTTGCTCAAATTGTCGGAAAGCTAATGCTTCCACAGTGGTTTCCTGACTTCTTCCAAGGTAACCTATGCAAAGATTGCGGAAGCAGCGCTTTCCAATAGCTTCTGCAGTTAAACTCTCAGCAGGTGGTTGCACGAACTCTTCGTATTTCTGCTGCCAAATCTCACTAAGTTGGTTGCTCAATGCATCGTGCAACCCCCAGAGAGCCTCCCGGAGCTGATTCGGTGAGATTGGTTGGAACTGTGCG
>JAQWOT010000345.1 GCA_029245725.1 SAR324 cluster bacterium
GCCCTGACAGCCTCAGCGATCTTTTCTGGACTTGGAATGTAGAGATCCTCCAATACATCCGAAAATGGCGGCGGACAGTGCGGTGCCGTCACCATCTTCACTGGACCCTTCAACGAACCAAAGGCCTGCTCCGTCACCTGAGCACTAATGTCCGCTGCCATGCTGCAGCGTGGGTTCGACTCATCCACCACCACCAAGCGACCCGTGTTCTCCACGCTCTCGATGATCGTCTCCAAATCCAACGGTGAGGTTGTCCTTGGATCAATCACCTCACACTGGATCCCTTCCTTGGCCAACGCCGATGCTGCTTCCATCGCCTTGTGAACCATCATCCCCATCGCCACTACCGTCACATCTCCCCCTTCCCGTACCACGTTGGCCTCATTGAACGGGATCGCATACGATCCCTCTGGTACATCTCCCTTGAGACCATAGAGCGACTTGTGCTCACAGAAAATCACCGGATCATTGTCCCGGATCGACTGGATCATCAACCCCTTGGCATCATACGGATTCGATGGAATCACCACCTTCAAACCAGGAATATGCGTGAAGACCGGATACAAGCACTGTGAGTGCTGAGAAGCTGCTCGTAAACCTGCCCCAATCATCGTACGTACCACTAGCGGCGTCTCCGCCTTGCCACCAAACATGTACTTGAACTTCGCTGCCTGGTTGAAGATCTGATCAAAACAAACCCCCATGAAGTCGATGAACATCAACTCCGCCACCGGGCGCATCCCACAGGCTGCCGCTCCCGCTGCTGCCCCAATGAAGGCCGACTCCGTGATCGGCGTGTCCATGATTCGATCCCCCACCTGGGCATGCAGACCCTTGGTCACCCCAAGCACCCCACCCCAGGCATCAATCTCTCCTTCGGCTCCCATCCCACCAACATTGTCCTCACCCATCGCAATCACCGTCTCATCGCGAGCCATCTCCTGGGCCAACGCCTCGTTGATTGCGTCCTTGAATGTTAACTCTCTGGCCATGTCTTGTTCTCCTTTGTGTTGCCGTTCATCGTTCAGGGATAGCTTACGTAGACGTCGGTCATCAGGTCGACCGAGGTCGGCTTCGCTGAAGACTTCGCATGCGCTACCGAGGCTTCAATCTCTGCAGCCACTTCCTTGTCGATGGCATCCAGCTGCGCCTGGGTCAATAGCCCCTGCTCGGTCACTCGCTTGCTGAAGAGCATCAGACAGTCCTTACTCTCCTTGACCTTCTTGACCTCATCCACCCCACGGTAGGTCTGGGCATCCCCTTCAAAGTGACCATAGTAGCGGTTGAGCTTGCACTCAATCAGCGTCGGACCTCCCCCTTCACGGGCCCGCTTGATCGCTTCACCAGCCACCTCATAGACTGCAAAAAAATCGTGACCATCGACCACAACCCCTGGCATCCCAAAGGCTGCCGCACGGTCAGCGATGTTCTCACAGGAGACGGACCACTTGCTGCCGGTTGACTCGGCATAGCCATTGTTCTCGGCCACAAAGATGCAGGGCAGGTTCCAGACAGTAGCCAGGTTCAGGGACTCCAGCGTTGTCCCCTGGTTGGAGCCACCATCGCCAACAAAGGCGATCGCTACCCCACCGTTCTTGCGGAACTTGGCAGCCAGGCCAGCACCACAGATCAGTGGAGGTCCTGCGCCAACGATCCCGTTGGCCCCCATCATCCCTTTCTCCAAGTCAGCAATGTGCATCGATCCACCCTTGCCAGCACAGGTGCCATTGCGGCGACCGTAGATCTCCGACATCATCCCTTTGATCTCTACCCCCTTGGCGATGCAGTGTCCGTGACCACGGTGGGTACTGGCGATGCGGTCTTCATCATTGAGGTGCATACAGAAGCCAACGGCAGAAGCCTCCTCGCCAGCGTAGAGGTGGACGAAGCCCGGGATCTCTCCCGTGGCAAACTCGTCGTGGACGCGGTCCTCAAAGACCCGGATTTGACGCATCTTTCGATACGCCTGCAGTAACTGTGTTTCGTTTAAGTTCATATCTTACCCCCTTGATGTTATTTGATGCCTACAGGTATCGGTGCAAAGTGAAGTGTTGAATTCATCAAGAACAAATATTAAAGATCTGATTGTCTGATAATATCAAATTTTCAAAAATATTTGCGTCCTGAAAAATTCGGCGTGATTATGGTGCAGGGCCTTGCCAAAAATCAACACTGAATTTTGAGTGCCAGGGATTTTTTTGCAATAACTAATTCAAACAGATTCTTGATTAATCTTCTTTGTGGAGTGTCTAAACATGCCTGATTTAGCAGAGGACAGCATCAATTGGTTTGAGATGAAAGGTATTGCTGTTCGACTACAGGGCAGAATTGTTTTGGAAAAAGTTGATTGGTCGTTTGAGAAAAAAGAGCACTGGGCAATCTTGGGTGGAAACGGGGCGGGAAAGTCTACAATCCTGCGGATTTTGGCGCAACAAATCTCCTATTGTAAGGGAACATTGCGCAGACATCCTGAATTGCAGGGAGTTACTCACCTCGGATGGGTTCACCTCAATCAACCTTTGAGACTACTTGCGCATGAGAAACTCAAGGATCGATGGGAAGAATATAGTGGTAAGGAGCAAAAGCAACAAACCATTCGAAGCATGTTCTCTGAGCATATGCTTGCTGAAAAGGAAAGTAAGGACTTGCTTCACCTTATGCAATTGGACTCAAAAATAGACCGTCCAATTCGTGGACTATCCAATGGGGAATGGCGGAAACTCTTACTCTTTCAATCCCTGATCCTATTACCAAAGCTATTGATGCTGGACGAACCATTTGATGGTTTGGACAAGAATTCAAGCAAGGATTTTAAATCATTGCTCAGAGAATTGGTTCAACACTCCAAATTATCACTTATTCTTGTTAGTCATCGTCAAGATGAGTTGATCCCAGAAATTACTGATGTGATGGGTTTGCGGAATGGGAAAATAGAATATTCAGGAAGGCGATCTTCTGTTCTTAATGAACCAAACTTGAAGAAACTTTACAGAAGTGAAACCAAGTCCACCAACACCAGGAAATTCCAAAGCGGAATTATTGTTTCTAAATTTAGAAATATTGAAGATTCCTCAATTTCACCCGTTAAAATGGAAAATGTTCATCTCTATTTTCAGAGTCACACTGTCTTTAAAGATTTTTCTTGGACATGGCCACCCGGAGAGCATTGGCAAGTTGCTGGACCAAATGGTTCGGGGAAGTCATCTCTTGTAAAGTTGATAGTAGGGGAGCACCTTCAGGCTTACAGCAACAAAGTTTGGATTTTTGGAAAACGTAGGGGTTCTGGGGAGAACATTTGGGATCTGCGCAAACGAATTGGGATGGTCACTCCCGAACTACAGATGAACTATCATAAAAAAATTACTGGCCGGAAAGTTGTTTATTCAGGTTTTAATGATTCAATTGGCTATTATGGAGCTATTTCGGAACAACAAAAAGAGACGGCTGAGAATTGGTTAAACCAATTTGATCTTTTCGAAATTGCGGAAAATTCCTTTTTGAACATGTCCTATGGCCAACAACGGTTGTTTTTATTGGCCCGTGCTATGGTCAAATCCCCAGAAATTCTATTACTTGATGAACCCTGCCAAGGACTTGATCCTTATCAAAGATCAGAATTAATTAATAATATCAATTTATTGGGTAAATCAAAGGCTACACAAATTCTTTACATCAGCCATCAGGTTGAGGACAAGTTAGACTGTATTGGCGCAACAATTTTTTTACCTGATGGAAGAATCGAAAGGAATTTGTCAGCTTTTCAGAAATTTTAGTTTCATAATAGTTACAAATTTATCTAATTTTGTCTTGACTGACAGCCAGGCTTGTTATTACAACTTTTTAAAAAAGAGACTTAATGATTTAAATTAGCCCTAATAATAAAAATGAATTCAAAAGTTGATCGCCCAGAAAACTTTGATGAGTCGGTCTCACATATTCCAATTGAAACTTGGTTTCAACTCTTACAAATGGGGAGTTGGAAATTAAACCTCCGCAACAAAAAACTCATTTGTTCCCTTGAAACTCTAGATCTCCTTGGCTTCCCGAAAAGTCATCAGATAACTTTGGACGTATGGCTGGGCCTTGTTCATTCAGACGACCTCCAGCGATTCAAGCAATTTATGAAACCGGAAGAAGGATCTTCAAAGAGAGAGTTGGATTTTCAGATTCATCATCCTAAGAAATCAATCATCTGGCTCCGTGCAGTTGCTGAATTGAGCTTCGATCTGGAAGCAAAACCCTTTGAATTCCTTGGGGTTGTTTCTGATATTACTGCTCAGAAAGAAAAGGTACTGAAAGCTACTGATTCACTGCGTGAAGAATTAACCCACGCACACAAGGCCATAAAATCATCAAACAGATTAGCAACGATTGGAGAAGCCAGTGCATCATTGGCGCACGAACTTAAGACACCATTGAGTGTTTTAATGACACAACTGCATAATCTGAACATCCAGCGTCAGCTTAACAGACTAGGAGAAAAAGAACTTGATGAGCATATTTTATCAATGACAACTGTCACTGAGGGATTACTCAATAGGTTAAGGCTGATGCAGGAAATGACTCATGTTGGAAAAACTGGATTGGGACCTTGTTGTGTGGGGGAAGTTCTGAAGGGTGTTAAATCTTTGATTGGACCTACCCTAGAAGACAGGGGATTCAAAATGATGGTAGATTTGCCCAAGCAGTTACCATTGATCAGGACAAACAGGAGCCAACTTGAGCAGGTCCTTCTAATTCTCTGCAACAATGCGGTTGACGCACTGAAGCATGCACCCAAGCCGTCTCTTGTATTGATTTTCTCTATGGAAGAACAATTCGCAAAAATAGAAGTCATAGATAATGGCCTTGGCATGAATGAAACCACCATATCCAATATTTTCAGCCCATTCTTTACAACAAAAAAACGAGGTCAAGGAACAGGACTCGGCCTTTCAATCGCCAAGAAAATCATAGAAGAACACAATGGACAAATATCTGTCAAAAGTTCACTTGGGTTGGGAACCACTTTCACGATCAGATTACGCTTAGCAGAAAAAATTTCTAGGAAAGTGGCCTGCTAACCATACCCCCCGGTTGAATCATCCTTTCTCTCAAAAATCCTCCACACACTGGTTTTCAGAACCATCGAAACATTCCAATTATTCCAGCTGAAGCGTAAAATAATTGGAGTATCAAGATCCCACGATGGCCTCCCCAATAAGCCCAGACGCCAATCAAGAATGAAGAAATCAACAACAATGCAAACCCAACGAATTCAGCACCAATATTCAAAGCCACCAAAAGCGAATACAAAATTGCGGTGATCACACCCAACCATTCGAAGAGTTTTGATCGATCCATGTTTTTAAATCTTAAATTTTTGTGATGACTTCCAGCAAACTTCTACAGGATTGATTCATTTAGATAGACCCCTACCGCTACAGATTTCTTCTAGGTAATCCTTTTTCCTGCCAAAGCACTTGCCCCAATAAAGCCAATCTGGCAACGTGAACTAATCGAGCTTAAACAGAGCAACTTACAATTTCCCAATCTAAAGCTAGGACAAAATGGGGCTGCTGATCAATGGACAATGGCATGACCAATGGTACGAAACAAAATCCAACAAGGGTCACTTTATTAGGGAGGATACCCAATTCCGAAACTGGGTTACCAGTGATGGAAGACCCAGTCCCAACAGAACAAAAGGTTTTCCAGCGCAGGCAGGAAGGTATCATCTTTACGTTTCAGGTGCATGTCCTTGGGCACATCGAACATTGATTTTTCGACAATTAAAACACCTAGAGAAATTGATTGGGGTTTCAGTGGTTCATCCACATATGCTTCAAAGTGGTTGGGAGTTTCGGAAAGCAGCTGAAGATTATAGATTTATGGATCATCTATATGGATTGCCTTGCTTGCACAGTCTATATACGAAATGTGATCCTGAATATACTGGGCGGGTGACAGTCCCAGTTTTATGGGATAAAGAGACCCAGCAGATTGTCAGCAACGAATCCTCTGAAATTATTCGAATGTTCAACTCTTCTTTCAATGAGTTGACAGGAAATCATGAGGACTACTACCCGATCGAGAATCAACAAGAAATCGATGAGTGGAATGATTTAATCTATAGAACTTTCAATAACGGAGTCTACAGGTGTGGATTTGCCACCACTCAGACTGCTTATGCAGAGTCCTTCGTTGAACTTTTTGAAACACTCGACCACATTGAAGAGCACTTGGCAGACAATACTTACCTTTGTGGAAGCAAACTAACTGAAGCTGACTGGCGCTTATTCCCTACACTGATCAGATTTGATCCTGTCTATCACGGCCATTTCAAATGCAACCAACGCAGGATAAAAGACTATCCACGTTTGTTTGGCTACACTCGAAGATTATTACATTATCCTGGAATTCTTGAGACAGTAGACCTCTGGCAAATTCAACAACACTATTACTTCAGTCATGAAACAATAAATCCCAGTCGAGTAGTACCGCTCGGTCCAGATATGCAAGCCTATGCTAAGCCCACAGTAGATGAGTCTGCAGCTTCAGAAGAAAACCCTAGCCAGTAATCTCTGCAAAATGACGAATCAATTTAATTTATTGAAAAAAATCTTAAATTCTGTGACCCCTTCGATCGCGATTGCTTGTGTCATAGCAACCATCTTTGCTGAAGAAAATGTATTTGCTCAGTCAACCGACTGCGACTTCCGCCAATCACAACTGCAGCAATCGATGCCTCCAAGGGGAAAACGTTTGGTGTTAAATGCCTTGGAAGAGTGGCCACAGGAAATAGCGGGAAGAGGTACCGATACTGAGGAGGCAATTCGAAGGGCACAGGAACGAATTGCTGAAGCTATTTTTCTCAGAGTCGAGTCAATCACTAGCAATCAGATGAAACTGAAAGTCAACGATGGTGATGAGAATTTCATAGAAGAATCGACTCAACGAATCCGCACCTCTAGTAGAATCGATATACCACTACCACCACCAGAGATCTTACGTTGCACTGATGAAACAATTTTAGTGATCTACCCACTGACGATTGGCCAGTTAGCCGAGCCTTCGGTTCAATACTCAAAGGATGTAGCAGCTTTAATGGATGAAGCTTCCAAAGCATCATCTGGCCAAACCCTACTTGAAAGATTATTTGGCCAATCTGGTCCTGATGCAGTCGATTTCAGCCGACTCTTAAGAGCATATCGTAGCGCATTGCTGGTTGAACAGCGATCACGATATAGTGATGCTGCGCTGCAGCTAGCAAAATTAAAAAGCATACCCGCCAGCAGTGAAATTCGCAGTGAATTGGATCCGCTACTTTCAAAATTGAATCTAACCTACAGACCTAATCCAGTTCGCTTAATTCCAGCCTCCAGTAATGCAAGTTATCGCTTTGAGAGCCCTCTGCAATTAGATTTAACCTTCAAAGAGGAACCGCTTCCCGATGTTCCTTTGAGACTCAGATTCACATCCAGAAAAAGAGAGCTTGAACAACTGAACACTATTTCAACAAGTGGAAATCTTCGCTTGAGTGAGATTCCTATTCAGGTAACTCAAGGTGGAAAGGGACTTAAGCAACAATCCCAATTGGATGAAACCTGCCCATCTACGTTGAATGTCCAATTGGATTTGGGACCCGAGGCCCAAACACCGCTAGAGTTGGCAAACATTGAACTAGATTGCGTTCCCTTATCTAAGCTGGAATTCAATAAATCAGCTCGGATCAATACTATGGATGCATGGAAGAATTACCTAGAGCGTTTTCCTGATTCTCCTCAACAGATTGAAGCAGTTCAAGGGTTGGCTAAAATCCAGCTAATCTTAGTAGAAGATCAATTAGCAGAGAAGGAGTTCAAGAAAAGAGAGTTGATGGCACTCCGTGAGTATCAGATGGTTGCAACTTTAAACGAACAAGTCGAAGAAACCATTAACCGTCTGAGTAGAGAAATTGAGGAACTAACAGCAATTCTTTTGGACGACCCTTTGGCTGAGGACATATTTGTATTGGAAATGAGAAGCGTGGCTAATCCGCGTTTTTACATTCATCCTGAATTACGAATTGCAACAGACGAAGGTCGTGAAGAGCGCTTCAGTCTGAGGCGTCTGGTCTTGGGAATGGGCCAAGAAGAGGGAGCATTTGGGGGCCTCATTGACCTTCGTTATGACCCATCATGGAAGCAGCCAGTCAGGGAGCTTCAATTCAGTGGCCAATTTAGGGCATGGGGAAACCGAAGTACTCCATTGGCCCTAGCCCTTGGGGGAACTTACCTGAGCTATGCCGAAGACTATGAACTCCTTAGCGAAGGTCCCTACAAAGGAGTTGAAAAAGATGGTGAAAGTAAATTTTCACCAATCGTTGATGAATGGGAGATCTACGCAGTTGGAATTGTAAAATTTCCCAGCAGAAATAGTTTCATCCATGTTTTTCTGGGTTCAACACAAATTCAGGGAGCATTTCAGTATTTCCTGAAAGCTCCAAGCTTTGCGCTAATCTCGGAAGCTAAGTGGAGATACAAGGATTACAAGATTGATCCTCGTCCCACTGACTCAACTGTCAACAACGATTTAAAGGAGCGCGAAAAACAGGTTGAGCTCCAACAACGTGATTTTCGTTTTGGCTTCAAGTTTGGCAATACCATCGCTAACCGAGTCAATGTACAAACTCGTGTCTGGTACAGCACCCAAGAAGAAAAACTTTTGCTTGGCATTGGATCAAGTTTCTAAAATCAGAATATGTGACGGTCAGTGGGATCAAAAAGATAATTTCAATTCTGGGAAATCGAGGATCGATACCTTTAAAAACCTGAATAATTGATCCTGAAAATTAAATCGGTCTATCAATCATAATTTTATACAGAATCTCTATGCCCCGCTTTAATGCTAATTTGTCAATGATGTTCCATGAACATGATTTTCTTGATCGTTTTGGAGCTGCAGCAAACGCAGGTTTCCAGGGAGTTGAGTTCCTCTTTCCCTACGCATATTCACCTTCTGATCTAAAAGAAGCCCTTGAAGCGAATCAATTAACTCAAGTGCTCTTTAATCTTCCTCCAGGAGATTGGGAGAAAGGGGAGAGAGGAATGTGTTGTCACCCAAATCGTCAAAACGAATTTCGTGAAAGTGTTGAGATCGCTCTTGAATACGCTAAAGGTCTTGGATGCCAGCAAATTCATGCTATGGCTGGTATCAAGCCAGAAGATGTTCCTTGGGAAGCTCTTTTAGAAACCTATGCAGAAAATCTCAAATACGCTTCTCAACTTTGTGAACAAAAGAATGTTAGATTGCTGATTGAAGCAATCAATTCTCGAGACATGCCTGGATATTTCTTGAACAAATCTGCTCAAGCAATCTCAGTGATTGAGAAAGTGGCATCTGCGAATCTTTGGTTTCAGTATGATATTTACCACATGCAAATCATGGAAGGAGATTTATCACCCACAATCACTGAACTCCTTCCCAGGATCGCTCACTTTCAAATTGCTGATACTCCAGGGCGTCATGAACCAGGCACTGGTGAGATCAACTACCCATTCCTCTTTTCAAAACTTGATGAACTGGGATATGAAGGTTGGGTTGGTTGCGAATATAGGCCGATCTCGGGAACTCTTGAGGGACTGAGTTGGGCATCATGTTGGTTAAGCAAATGAATAATTTCAAAGATCACACTGATTCCTTGATCTTCCACGAGATGAAAAATGAGTTCCCTTCCTAAGATTCTTGATCAAACGTTACGGGCAGCTCTTCAACGCTCTCAACCCAAAATTTGCCTACCAGAGTACTTAAAAGAAATTCAAGAAACAGAAAAATTGCCAGAGCGGATCATAGTTTTGGGAGCCGGAAAGGCATCAGCCGAGATGGCCAATTCGTTAGAAGATCATTGGCAGGGGAAAGATTGGGGAGCAAAATTGTGTGGTCTGGTGCTGACACGCTATGGCTATGGAGTACCCTGTAAATCCATTGAAATTGTCGAAGCAGATCATCCAGTACCTGACGAAATTGGCCTAATCACGGCTCAAAGAATTCTGAATCTAGCTGAATCTGCTACTGATCAAGATTTGGTAATCTGTCTGATTTCTGGTGGTGGTTCTGCTTTGTTGGCTCTACCTGGTAAGGGTCTTACCCTTCAAGACAAGCAAGCACTCAACAGATCTCTTCTCAATTCTGGGGCTACGATTGGAGAAATGAATTGCGTACGCAAACATCTTTCTGCAATCAAAGGTGGGCGTCTCGCTCAAGCAGTTCAACCAGCAAGACTCTGGACTCTAGCAATCTCAGATGTTCCCGGAGACGATCTCTCTGTAATTGCTTCTGGCCCGACTGTTCCAGACCCTACTACTTTTTCAGATGCGCTAGAGATTTTAAGAAGGTATCAAATACAACCGACCCCAGCGATTCAAGCACTTTTAGAAGCAGCTGAGGAAGAAACTCCAAAACCTGGGGAAGACATTTTTTCAAGAAATCAAGTAAGGTTGGTTGCCACCCCGCAATTGATGCTCGAAGCTGCTGCAAAAGAAGCTGAGCAGCTTGGGATTACACCAATCATCCTAAGCGATCGTATTGAGGGTGAAGCCAGGGAGGTAGCCAAGGTTCATGCAGCGATTGCCAAGCAGATCAAGCATCGACATCAACCAATCAACTCCCCAGCATTGATTTTGTCTGGGGGTGAAACCACTGTGACGGTTCGCGGTAAAGGTAAGGGAGGTAGGAATACGGAGTTTATCTTGTCTTTGCTTGAAGCCTTGCAGGGCGAAGAGAGAATTTCAGCAATTTCTGTCGACACTGACGGTATTGATGGCACAGAGGACAACGCTGGTGCTTGGATAGATCAGAACAGCTTTCTAAAAGCAAAACAGTTGAACCTCAAACCAAATGATTTCCTCGCTAATAATGATACCTACAGTTTCTTTCAGCAATTGGAGCAACTTGTATTGACTGGTCCAACCATGACAAATGTGAATGACTTTCGGGCTATCTTCGTTAGTCAGCCGTAAGTCCTGAATTCCATGATGGTTGCTGCTGAGGAATCAAAATATTTTTTGATGAACTGGTTTTGGTGCGTTTCCCTTCAAACATCTGGTTTTTAAGAACAGGCCAAAGTGCTCTTCCAGTATGACTCGCTTCACAAGCCATGACTTGTTCAGGGGTTCCAGTGACGACTACCTCTCCTCCGTGAATACCCCCTTCTGGTCCAAGATCAATAACCCAATCAGCTGATTTGATGACTTCCAAATTGTGCTCAATGATCACCATTGTTCCCCCATCATCCACAATTCTATGCAGTACTTCTAATAAACGCCTCACATCATCAATGTGCAGACCCGTGGTTGGTTCATCAAGAATATAAAGTGTTTCTCCTTTTGATCTGCGAGAGAGTTCAGCCGAGAGCTTCAGCCGCTGTGCTTCCCCTCCTGACAGAGTATTCCCTGCCTGACCCAACTTCATATAGCCAAGGCCCACATCTCTCATGGTCTGCAGAATTCTTAAAATCTTGTGCTGAGCTGCAAACAGTTGACAAGCCTGTTCAATTTCAAGGTTGAGTACATCTGCGATTGTGTGTCCCTTGTACTCTACACTCAAAGTTTCTCGATTGTATCTCTTGCCCTGACATTGATCACAAGTTACCCAAACATCGGAGAGAAAGTGCATTTCAATCAGATGATATCCCAGACCATCGCAGGCCGCACATCTTCCTTCGACAGAATTAAAAGAAAAACGCCTAGGAGCAAATCCTCTTTGCCTTGCTGCAGGAAGTTTTGAAAAAAGATCCCGGATTGGTGACAGTGCGCCTGTATACGTTGAGGGATTACTTCTGGGTGTACGCCCTATCGGCTCTTGATCAATGATTCTGAGATATTTTAATTGCTCTAGTCCCTTGATCGTCTTGTGTTCTCCGATTTCACCAACATACCCAGAAAGCTTCTTTGCGACAGCTTTCTGCAGGACATCAATGATCAGAGAAGATTTGCCTGAACCACTCACGCCAGTCACAACAGTCAGACAACCCTTTGGGATGTCAACGGAAATGTCCTTGAGGTTATTTACCTTGGCGTTTGAGATCGTGATCTGTCGTGCTGGATTGGGAAGTCTCCTGTGTGGGATCAGAATTCTTTGTCGATGACTCAAGTATTGCCCTGTGAGGGATTCTGAATCCAAGGCTAGGTCTCCTGGTGTTCCAGATGCGATGATTTTTCCACCATAGTGTCCAGCCCCTGGACCAATATCAATCAGATGATCCGCACGATTGATAACATCAAGATCATGTTCAACTAGCAGGACCGTGTTTCCAAGGTCACGTAGCTGTAGCAAAGTTTTCAATAATCGCTCGGTATCTCTCGGGTGTAGGCCAATGGTAGGTTCATCCAAGACATACAGCACCCCGGTCAACCCTGAGCCGATTTGAGATGCCAGACGAATGCGTTGAGCCTCGCCACCTGAGAGCGTGTTGGATCGCTGATCTAATGTGAGGTATCCAAGACCTACATTGTGAAGGAATTTCAAACGACTGAGGATTTCATGAAGCGCTTGTTCAGCGATCGCCTGTTCGGTTGCGCTGAGTTCCCAAGTACTCACTTCTCGCAGGGCCTCGTCTACTCGCAATCTGCACAACTGGAGGATATTCCTCTGTCGAATGAGAACAGATCGATACTCGGGCTTTAACCTTTCACCATCACATGTTTTACAAGCACGAAAAACTAGTGAATCCAAATCTGTGTCTTCATCAAAATCCAAATTTCCAGTCAGTTCAATTTCACCAAGTCCATCACAATCTGGACATGCTCCAACGTGAGAATTGAAGGAAAACATTCTTGGGTTGAGTTCTTGAGTCAAGTAGTAGTCGCTTTGAACATTGCCCGGGACTTCAGAAAACCAGATCATCTTTTGGTCGTCCGGACGACGAGCGCAGAACAAGCCAATTCCCTGTTCGTAAGCGATGCTAGCGCTTTCAGCTAATCTTTGCTGTTCATCGACACTCACTCTGATCCTATCCACAACCAACCAAACCGCTACGGACTTGGTAAGTTTAAGTTTTTTTGATTCGGACTCCCAATCATCAAACAAAATTAATTTATCCCCCACGTAAACTCTCAGGAATCCAGATTGTTGAAGCGCTGCCTGATGTTCTGGAAATTCCTTTGGATGTTTTAGTAAGGTGGGATGCTTGGAATCAGACCTAAACAATGGAGCCAGAATTTCAAGCCGATCTCCATCATAATGATCTATAAGGAATCTGGCAGCCCGAGTTGCCGTGAAGCTTTTCAGAGGCAACCCTGTCTTTGGGCAATGAGCAACTCCAATTCTTGCGTATAAAAGACGGAGATAGTCAAAAATCTCCGTGGTGGTTGCAACAATGGAGCGGGGATTACGACTGGAAGCTTTCTGATTAATCGCAATCGCTGGAGCAAGTCCATCAATGCTATCAACAGGGGCCTTGTCCATTCTGCCGAGAAACCTTCTTGCATAAGTGGAGAGGGATTCAACATATCGAGCCTGCCCCTCCGCGAAGATGGTATCAAAAGCAAGGGAAGTCTTACCCGATCCGCTGACCCCTGTAATGACCGTAAACTGATGCTTTGGGATTTCAACATCCACATGGCGCAGGTTGTTTTTGCTGGCACCCCGAACAACTAGATCTCGCTCTTTTTTTTCGCTCCGAAAACCATTTATTGCATTGTGTTCGTTGACTTCCTCAGCTCTAGGAGATTCTTCACTTAACTGCGTCTCCAATAGTGGTTTTAAGAATCCGCCTGTTAAAGTATTTAATTCAGCCAATTCCTCTGGGGTACCATTGCCCACCAATTTACCACCAAATTTGCCCCCACCTGGTCCCAATTCAATGACTTGATCGGCAAAGCGCAAAACATCGAGATTGTGTTCAATGACCAGCACACTATTACCCTGTTCAGCCAAGCGATCCAAAGTCTGTAGCAGCGTGCGAATGTCTTGAAAGTGAAGTCCTGTCGTAGGTTCATCAAAGAGATACAGTGTCCGACCTGTGGATTTTTTTCGTAATTCTGAAGCTAACTTTACACGTTGAGCCTCACCCCCACTGAGGGTCGTAGATGGCTGCCCAAGCTTGACATACCCCAAGCCGACATCCAGCAGAGTCTGAAGGATGTGAAGGATTTTTGGTTGGTTTTCAAAAAGTTCAGCAGCTTCTGAGATTGTCAGTTCAAGAATTTCAAAGATCGTTTTGTGCTTGTAACGGATCTGTAGAGTTTCGGCATTGAATCGCTTGCCATCACAGGTTTCACAGGGAATTTGGACATCACTCAGAAACTGCATTTCAATGGTTTTCAACCCAGCCCCCTTGCAGTCTTCGCATCGCCCTCCTTTGACGTTGAAGGAAAATCTCCCCTTGTTGTATCCACGAATCCTTGACTCTGGAAGCATGGTGAAGAGATCACGAATCAGGTCAAAAACTTTGGTGTAGGTAGCCGGATTACTTCTTGGAGTTCGACCAATGGGGGACTGATTGATTTCAATCAGTCGATCCAGATGTTCCAGACCAGTAACATGATCCCACTTCCCTTTGATTTCTTTTGATGTTTCCTCCTCGGTCGGTTCATTAGAGTCATCTTTTCCGTTTCCTTGCAGATGTTGCAATAAGGCTGGCCTCAGGATTCCATGCACTAGGCTCGATTTTCCGGAGCCACTGACTCCCGCCAAAACAACAAATAGTCCCAGGGGAATTTCGACATCCAAGCCCAACAGATTATGCAAACGGGCATTTCTAATTGATAAACATCTTCCATCTGGAGTTCTTCGTTCAGTAGGAACTGGCATTTTTTCTTTTCCTACTAAGAACTGGGCTGTAACAGATTCAGGAGAGTCCAGAATCTCTTGAAAGCCACCTTGCGCAGTAATGTTTCCCCCATCTCGACCCGCTGTTGGTCCGATATCTATAATATGATCAGCAGCACGGATGGTTTCTTCATCATGTTCCACCACAAAAACCGTGTTTCCACGGTCTCGTAGCATTTCCAAAGTTTTGATCAATCTCTGATTGTCACT
This sequence comes from SAR324 cluster bacterium, assembly GCA_029245725.1. Classification (NCBI taxonomy): domain Bacteria; class Deltaproteobacteria; species SAR324 cluster bacterium. The sequence goes on from JAQWOT010000345.1 coordinate 15,001, forward strand.
TTGATGCAGACCGATACTTGGTTCATCGAGGACGTAGAGCACTCCCTGAAGACCAGAACCAAGTTGACTTGCTAAGCGAATACGCTGGCCTTCGCCTCCAGAAAGCGTAGCAGCTGAACGTTGAAGGCTGAGGTAGCCGAGTCCCACCTCACTTAAGAAAGAAAGGCGCGCACGAATTTCCCGAAAAAGATCCCGACCAATCAATTCCTCTCTGTAGGTTAGTTCCAAACCTTCAAAAAAAGTGAGCGCTTCAGTGACTGAACAATCACCTAGGTCAACAATGTTTTGATCTCGGAAAGTTACAGCCCTTGCCATAGCATTCAGTCGGCTTCCACTACAATCCGGGCAAACAGCCCGCATTTGAAAGCGCTCCAAGGGTCCTTTTGCAAACCTGTAAACAAATTCCAAAATCGGAATCACACCAGCCCATTTACCTGCTTTGATTTGTTTCTTTAGATGGGAGGGGAATCGAAATACGTTGCCCACATAGAGAGAAACTTGTGCATTTCCTTTGAGAAACTGCTCTCTCTGCTGCTCAGGTAGTTCACCCCAAGATGAATTCAGATCGAGACCGAGCATCTTGGCCGCTGCATGTAGGTGGGATTTGTCAATTTTTGTGAAATGAATATTCCCGTTAGCAGTCACACATTGGACCGCACCATCTGTAAGAGTTTTTTCTGAATCACAGAGTCTGTCTTCAAGAAACTGTCGGGTCTCACCTAAGCCATTGCAGGTTGGACACGCGCCTTGGGGAGCATTGAAAGAGAAAAGTCGTGGTTCCTGTTCCGGTAGTGAAATCTGGCAGGTTGGACACGCACTCAATTGACTGAAGAGATGATCTTCTCCCTCGAAGTTCAGAATGACTAAGCCCTCACTCATTTTCAGCGCTTTTTCAATGCCTTCTGTTAGGCGACTTTTTTCATCTAAGCTTAAGACAAGTCGGTCGAGAACCAGCTCAATACTGTGTTTTTCATATCTTTTAAGTTCAATTTCCTCGTCAAGCCTACGAATCTCTCCATCAATCCGGGCCCTGACAAATCCATCTTGTACCCACTGTTGAATTTCCTTTCGATACTCTCCTTTTCGCTCTCGAACCATCGGAGCTAAAAGCGAGCAAGCCTCATCAAGAGCTACTGCATAAGCATGATCCGTAATCTGTTCTGGGGTTTGACTGGAAATTGGCGTTTTGCATTCAGGACAATGTGGTTGCCCTAAACGAGCAAAAAGTAGTCGAAGATGGTCATAGATTTCAGTTACCGTTCCAACTGTCGAGCGTGGATTTCGGTTAACAGTTTTCTGATCAACTGAGATGGTTGGACTCAAGCCTTCAATATGTTCAACCTTGGGTTTTTCCAACTGGCCCAGAAATTGTCGAGCATAAGCTGATAGTGATTCAACAAATCTTCTTTGTCCTTCTTGAAAAATTGTGTCAAAAGCAAGTGATGATTTACCAGAACCACTCACACCCGTAAAAACGGTCAAAGTGTCTTTTGGAATATCAAGACTCAGATTCTTCAGATTGTGTTCACAAGCACCGGTTACCCGAATCATGTCATTTATTTTACTACTATGTTCAGAATTTAAATTGCTGTTTGGCTCTTCGGACATCAGGTGCTTTTTGGTGGGTATTGAAGGGAAAATAAAATTTCATTCCCAACAGTTTCAAATCTTTAGCTTACCTCTGCAAGTATTTCCTCAATTGGAATTTTGAAATAGCCTTCTACATGGGGAAAATACTGAATTGTTAGAGTTTTGTTAGACAATTGAAATGTGATCTAGGCTACTGTATTTCAAGAGTATCAACTTTTTTTGAAAAAATTGATGATTCGATAATCACTTTGGAGCACCCCAATGATGAAAAAACTTCTCTACGGCAGCGCTGTGTTCAGCATAGTAATGTCCACAGTTGGTTGTACACAATAGGCCGCTCAACCTAGGCAGACGTCATTAGATGATTTTTGCAAACAGTTTCCTTTGTCACCAAGTTTTCCAGATGGAAAAAATGCAATCGCTAAGCAGGATACCTTTTGCGCAGAATTTCCATTATGAGTGACCAGTCCAGAAGGAAGAGCATCCATTCAGGAACAAAACGCATTCTGCTTACAGTTCCCAATGTCCGAAAGTTGCCCAGAGGGAAAATAAGTGATTGAGAAAAAGACAAAATGGTGTGCTGATTTTCCAACCTCCGCTGTTTGCAGTTGAGTACCAACCCGTAAATTTTTGCCTAAGTCAATCAAATTGAATTAGGCAAACTTCTCCTAAATTAATTCCCTGAATTCTAGTTTTCTTGGTACCAGTTCGCCTTAAGTAATCAAATCTCTCAGTCCTTTCTAGTTTTAAAGAAAACCTCAGAAACTATTTTCTATTCTCCTTGAATATTTTGTCTTTTACTTTAAAAATTAGGTTTTAAATCTAGCTTTTTTCTATTTTATTAAAGGATATGTGAACGTGGCATCAATAAAATCTGCAGACTCAAATTTTTCATCAAAAATTAAAGAATTAAAAGAAATTTTACCAGGTTTTCTACTTGCTGTTTTAGTTGGTTACTTCAGTTTCCTTCTCAGTGAAATAATTGGTGAAAATATTTTGAGTTTTGAGAAATCACCCATCTCTCCAGTAATGCTCGCAATCATCATTGGAATTTTAGCCAGCAATCTAATCTCAATTCCAAAATCATGTGATTCAGGGTTGATATTTTCTGGAAAAAAAGTGTTAAGTTTTGGGATTGTCCTTCTTGGATTTCAATTGAGTCTTCCTAATATTTTTGACTCTGGCTTAGAGGCTATCCCAGTTGTTTTAGGTTGCATTATCACCGGGATCATTTTTACGATTTTCCTATCTAGGATGCTTGGTCTTCCAAGGAATCTGGGGATTTTGATAGCGGTAGGTACTTCAATCTGCGGAGTTACTGCGATTGTGGCAACTGGTCCAATCATTCGGGCCAAGAAGGAAGAGATTGCTTATGCTGTTTCAGTGATTACAGTCTTTGGGATATTAGCCACTATTGGGTATCCGTATTTAGCAAATCATCTTTTTGAAAATGATCCCACGAAAGTTGGTTACTTCTTGGGTACAGCTGTTCATGACACATCACAAGTGACTGGTTCAGCCTTACTTTATGCTGATCTTTTTAATCAACCTCTAGCTTTAGAAATTGCTGTCATCACAAAATTATTCAGAAATATATGCATGATTTTTGTCTTACCTTTAATTGCATATTTCTCTTCAGTTTATGGAAATAATTTTGAGTATGAATATACAACTGAATCACAACCAAAACTCAAACTTCAAAGGTATTTTCCTCTATTTATAATTTGGTTTTTATTGATGGCAGGTGTTAGGTCACTAGGAGATTTTAGTTTAGAATCTACTGAGAAAGTTGTTGGAGTGATTTCTAAAGAAAATTGGAAGGGATTTGGTGAGATTCTTAAGTCGTTTACAGTTCAGGTATTAGTTATTGCCTTGGCTGCAATTGGATTGAATACCAGATTTGCAAATCTTAAAGAGTTGGGTTTAAAACCTTTTGCAGTTGGTTGCTTTGCTGCTTCAACAGTTGGGCTAGTGAGCTATCTCTTGGTTGGGTGATCAACACTTAATATTGATTGATCACCCAATCATCATTTACGCACTTCGATAAAGCTTTGTCATTGAAAATTCTCGATGTCCAAGTGCTTCTGCTGCTGTGTTTCTACCATTTGCAGTTCGGCAGATCATTTCGATCAAAACGTCACCCGCCTGATCAATTGTCATTTCCCTTCTTAGAATTCCTGAAACATCGACATCAATGTGTTCACTCATTGTCCGGATAGTTCTCGGATTCGCTGTAATTTTTATCACAGGCACGATTGGGTGGCCAATCACGTTACCTTGCCCAGTTGGGAAGGTGTGGATCACAAATCCACCAGCCGCCATGATCGTCACACACTCAGCGGCAGCGGATGAAGAATCCATAAAGTAAAGCCCCTCACCTGAGTTTGGTGTCTCAGCAGGTCCAAGAATTTCCTTATACATTGAAGTACGTCCAATTTTCTCAAGATTTCCGAGAGCTTTTTCTTCAATCGTAGTAAGACCACCTGCGATATTGCCTTTAGTTGGCTGGCTATCAGAAAGATCATCGGTTTGATGTGCAAAGATCACTTCGTCTTGGTATGCTTTCCACATCTTATACCAGCGATCTCCAACTTCTTCATTGACTGCACGCCGCCGGCAGATGTGCTCAGCTCCGGTAATCTCAGAGGTTTCACCGAAGCAACCAGTTATTCCAACAGGTAGCAGCTTGTCATACATGTTTCCTACAGTGGGATTAGCACCCAACCCAGTTGTCGTGTCGCTTTCGCCACATTTTGTTGAGATCCACAACTCAGAAATATCACATTCCTCCCGTTGAATTTCTGTAGCATAATGTACCATTTCTTTAGCAGCACGGCTTGCATTCATAATGGTTTTCAAATCACCATTTTGCTCTATAGAGAACCCTTCTACTGGTTTTCCTGTTGTGGCAATTCCATCTACCACTCTTTGAGTCCAACCCGGCTCAATCCCTATGACTACACAAGCAGCAATGTTAGGGTTTGATCCAGTTCCAATGATTGTTTTGAAGTGTAGCTCAAGATCTTCTCCGAACTGGAGTCGACCATATGCATGAGGTATCGCTATTGTCCCCTTGATGTTATTTGCAACGGCCTCACAAGCTGCGTTGGAAATATCATCCAAAGGAAGAATAAGCACATGGTTTCTGACGCCAACCCTGCCGTTTTCACGGCGATAGCCAATTATTTTCCTGCCTTCATAACCTAATGACATGTTCAATTCTCCCTACCAGCGCTTGGTTTTGCAATTGTGCGTGTGAACATGGTCGCCTTGAGCAACGTCAGTCACGATTTTACCAATGTCTTCCCCATATTTAGTTGCAGTTTCGCCACTCTTCAGATCCAAGAGCGCGATTTTATGACCAATTGGGACGTCCATCTTAGAGGTCAAGCGAAAGGTGGAATTATCTTCTGTAATGCAACAAAGCATGTCGGTATTGGCTTCCAAGTTCTCAACTACAACCACACCAACATTGTCTCTGCGGTTATGCACCAACAAATGTGGAATTTCAGCCACGGATTACTCCTTTCTAGTTAGGTTTTAAAATGGTTTTTGGAGCAGCAATGCTCCCGGATCGAATTTCTTCAAAAGCCTGCTGTCCCTCCCAAAGAGGACGTTGGATAGCCCAATTCAGAGAGCCCAGCCTACCACCAAACATTGCTTGAGCAGCCTCTCTGAAGTCTTGGTGGGTGTAAGTGTAACTGCCAATGAAAGTGATTTCTTGAAGCGTTAGTCGGCGAATATCTAATCCTCCCTTGGCTGATCCTAAACCAATGTGAACGATAGTCCCACCTGGTTGGACTTTCGCTGATGCCAGTTCACGGCTTGACTCAAAGCCCGCTCCGTCAATGATCACGTCAAAATATGTATTTACATCCAGTTCATCTGAATGAACCATCTGAAGTCCACATTTTTCAGTGAGATAATTTCTGCGAATCTCATTGGGTTCACAAACTACAACATCTGAAATTCCAAGTGCTTTTAGACTCAAGGCGCTACTGACTCCGATTGATCCCCCTCCAATCACAAGCGCATTAGCTGAACCCAAATCGATTGAAATACTTCTTTGGCTTAATTTTGCAGCGTGCCAGCCACAAGCGATGGGTTCTGCCAGAGCAGCCTGATTTAGATCAATTTGATCAGGGACTGCAACCAAATTGATCTGAGGAATGGCTACAAGTTCTGCAAACGCGCCTTGTCGGGGTTGCATCGAAATGATCTGTCGACTTGGACAAATATTATCCTGACCACGTTGACAAGCTTTGCATTTTCCACACGTGGCAAGCGGGTTAAAAGTCACACGTTTGCCTTCCATTTCCCCCTGCACTACAATCCCAGCAGCCTCATGACCCAGGATAAGTGGGGCTGGTCTTCTTTCATCATGACCTAGAAATGCGTGCATGTCTGAACCACAAATCCCCACACTATCCACTCGAACAAGCGCTTCTTCTGGTCGCGGTTCTGGATCCGATGCGTCCGTGTAGATCACCTTTTCAGGACCAGTGTAAATCAAAGCTTTCATTTTGCGGTAAATCCTCCATCTACCATTAGAATTTGGCCAGTTACGTATCGAGAGGCTTCCGAACAAAAGAATAACAGTGGGCCATCTAAATCTTCCAAGTTGCCGTTTCGTCCAATGCACGTCTGCTTTGCGTTTCTTGATGATCTTTCTGAATCTTCAAAAACCACCTTGGTCAGTTCAGTAAGAAAAAAACCGGGGCCGATTGCATTGACATTGATTCCATCTCTGGACCAGGCTTCTGCCATTGCACGCGTCAATTGCCCAACCCCCCCCTTTGAAGTACCGTAGGCAATCCCTGCTGGGAAGGCTCTGGTGGTCTGTAGGGAAGCAAAATTAACGATTCTACCCCAACCTTTCTGCTTCATAGATTCAACAAACAATTCACTCAGGAAAAAAGGCAGAGAGAGGTTTAACCAAAGGGTTAACTCCCATTGATCTGAAGTGACTTGGTCTGCAGTCTGACGCGGATTTATTCCGGCTGCATGGACCAAAATGTCTGGACTTCCATAAGATTTGGTAATTTCCTCAGCAAGTGCGGGTAATTTCGTTCTATCTGATAAATCATGAACGATATATCCAGTTTTTGGTCCAGCTAAACTTTGCCAATCTCGTAACTCTGCTTCTCTTCGAGCCACTCCAATTACAGTTGCTCCAGCTTGTGCTAACACTGTAGCTGCCCGCTTGCCTAAACCTGAACTGGCACCTGTCACACAAGCAACCTTACCCGACACATCGAAAAGCTGACTAGCAATCCCACCCATACCTCAGTTTCCAGCTGTCAGATCAAATTGTTCTGTTGGAAAATACTTGGCCAAACGAATGTCTGCTGTTCTGGCATGAGCTTCCATGCCTTCAAGACGAGAGATTCTAGCTGTAGCCTCGGCGATGTCCTTCATTCCATCTCTGGTTGACTTTTGCCAAGTCACAATTTTCATGTACTTGTGCACAGAAAGCCCCCCAGTGTAAGTCGCGGCACCTGAGGTTGGCAACACATGGTTTGGGCCAGACGCTTTATCTCCGAAGGCCACTGTTGTCTCTTCACCTAGAAAGAGAGATCCATAGCACTTGAGACGATCCAGCCACCAATCTAAATCATTGGCCTGGACGGTGAGGTGCTCAGGAGCATATTCGTCTGAGGTTACTGCCATCTCTTCCCGGTCTTCGCAGAGAATGACTTCAGCATAATCTCGCCAGGCAGCCTCTGCATTCACACGATTAACCTTGGGTAGGGAATCAATCAGTTTTGGAACAATTTGGATGACCTGTTTAGCAAGATCACGTGAATTGGTCACCAGCCAAACAGGTGAGTTATAACCATGCTCTGCTTGCCCAACAAGATCAGCTGCCACAATTTCAGCATCAGCAAACTCATCGGCTAGAATTAAGCTATTGGTTGGGCCGGCAATCATATCAATACCGACTCTTCCAAAAAGAATTCGCTTCGCTTCAGCAACAAACTGATTTCCAGGCCCTACCAGAATATTAGCCTTTGGCAAACCGAATAAACCAAAAGTCATTGCCGCCACACCTTGTACCCCACCCATCGCAAGAATAGTATCCGCCCCACATTGGTCTGCCGCAAAAATAATTGCTGGAGCAATCCCTTCACCTGGCCGAGGTGGGGAGCAGGCAATGATGTTCTGGCACCCAGCAACCTTTGCGGTGGTGACAGTCATGATCGCACTAGCAATATGACTGTATCGCCCACCTGGAATGTAGCAACCAGCGGTGGTGACAGGAATACTCTTTTGCCCTGCAATCAAGCCAGGCACCACCTCCAGTTCAACATCCTGCATGGTTGATAGCTGAGCTTCCGCGAATCGTTTCACATTATCGTGTGCGAAAATAATGTCTTTCTTCACCTTCTCAGGAACAAGGGTAGCAGCCTTATTTATTTCTTCCTGATCAAGCAGAATATGCCCATCGTACTTGTCAAACTTAGCAGCAAATTCGAGGGCTTTTTGGTCTCCACCTTCTTCAATTTCACTGAGAATATTTTGGACAGTTTGGTGGACATTTGAGGCATCTGTTTGAGCAGTGAAGCTAGCTTTCTTCAAATAGATTTTCGACATCTCTCAAGTTTACTTATAGATTTCAGGGAGCATCGTTGTGGAAATTTCTGGCACGAATGCGATCAGTAGAACTACGAGCATCATAAAGAAGACAAATGGAATAGCGCGCCAGGCAATGTTGAGGATTGATTCTCCTGTCAATCCTGAAACGACGAAGAGATTGAGCCCTAGCGGTGGGGTGATAAATCCTACCCCAAGAGCTGTGATCATCATCACGCAAAACTGAATCTCATTCATTCCAATATTGTCAGCAAGGGGCTTCAGAATAGGAGCCAAAATAACAATATTTGGGGTGGCCTCCATCACACACCCTGCAATCACAAGCATTGCCACCATCATCAAAATGAGGATAGCGGGTGATTCTGTGAGTGATGTCACCGAGTAGACAAAACCTTGGGGTACTCCAAGAATCGCTAGAACCTGAGCCAAAGGTAGTGAAAATGCGATGATTGGTAAGATCACCCCATTGACCTTGGCTGAACTCAACAACATGTCTGGGAAGTCAGACAATTTCAGGGTGCCAAGAATAAAGCCGATGATAATGGTCACGACGACGGCAGTAGCACCCGCCTCCGTAGGCGTCAAGGAACCAGAGAAAATCCCATAGAAGATGATTCCGGGAACAATAAAAGCGTACCAACCAGATTTCAAAGCCTTGGTAAGATTCTGCCACCACTTAATAACTGTAATATTTTCACCTAATTCATAGGAATTCAAACGATTCATCACAATATTTGTGATTAAAATTGACAACAATATCGTTAGACCAGGAATAACAGCTGCCAAGAAGAGAATGGAAGCTGAAATCCCGAGAACAAGTCCGATGATGATGTAAGAGATCGATGGTGGGATGAGTATACCTGTACAAGAACCAGCGGCCACAAGTGCACAAGCATAAGGCCTGGGATAACCACTTTCGACCAGACGGCTGATAGTCATCCGGCCCACAGCAGCAGCTCCCGCTGCATCTGAACCAGAGATGGAGGAAAACATCCCACAAACCAAAACCGTTGCAGAACCGAATCCCCCCTTTGTCCAACAAGTCAAAGCGTCTGCAATATCCAGAAACTTGCGACTCAAGCCTGTTCGAACAAGGACATCACCTGTTAAAATGAACAAAGGGACTGCTGTTAGAGCGAAAGCGTCAATTCCATCAAAGAGGCTTTCTCCGATCAAAGATAGCGGCAGAGCTTCTGACATGATCAGCATCAGGATTGCTGCTGAACCGATGGAAACCCAAACAGGAACTGCCAAGGCACAGAGCACCACGAACATGATCACTGGTAGGTAAAAGTCCCAACCCAATGTTACAGCCTGATCCTGTAATTGACTCCATAGCATGATGATTCCTCAGCTACTCAAACAACGCCGAGCCTTCAAAGACTTCACGGCCTTCTCTGAAAGCTTTAAAATCATGAATCAGGGACTGGATCAAGCGAATGGTGATCAGACTAAAGCCAATTGGAATCGCACAAAGAAACCAGACCATAGAGATACGTAAACCATGGCTCACAGAGCCAAACTTTGCCGAGACTAGAACAGTTTCAAAAGACCAGTACAGGGCAATGCAAGCAACAGCGAGTGAGATCAAGTCTCCCAACATGTACAGCAAGGATTTCCACTTTGGAGCCAAGTAGTGCATGATGACATCGATTCTGATATGAGCTCTGTCCCGAAATGCTGCTGCAGCTCCGATCCAAGCTAAATATATGAAAGAATACCTAACAATTTCTTCACCCCAAATCGATGAATAAGAAAAAACTTCGCGCCTCAAGACTTCGATTGCCATTGTTGAAACTAACATAATGTAAAACACCAATAGCAACCACTTCTCAATATTTTTATTCAGGACTTTTAAAAAGTTCTGCATGCAGATTTCACTAAATCAAAAATTTTAATTTTTTTTAAATATTAGACGGTACAAGTCTTTTAAGTTTACTGATCTAAAATGTTTAGTAAGACTCATTCTGGAAAAGATCAAACCTCCAAGAATTCAGAAAAGCATCGAATTTGAAGATTTGATCCAATTCAGCTTCAAAACAAAGGGGCGGAATCAAGCATCATGAACGTAGTAGCGACTCATGGTTCCTGCAGCCTCCTCTAATCTGTCAAAGGCCTCCATTGACCCAGCCAATTCAACCTTGAATTGGTCCCATTCAGATCGTTGATATCCACCAGCAGCTTTCCACTCAGCAAGTTGATCCTGTGTCAAAGAATGAAATTCTACTCCAGATTTGACCAATTCAGCCATTGCATAGCTTCTTGCAGAAGGCACCTTTGCCAGGTTTTGTTGTGCGGTAACCTCACTCGCAAACTCAATTCCGTCCTGAACATCGGATGGAAGGGATTTAAACCATTCCAGATTACAAGAATACACTTGGCTGTCTGGAACTGCCTGAGTGAATGTTACATGGCTCAGGATATCCTTGAAGCCAAACACGAAGAGTGCTCCCACCGAAGGATCTAGAGCGTCAGCAACACCTTGTTTAATCGCTGATGGTGTTTCACCCCATGCCACAGGGGTTGGATTGGCCCCTACCATTCGGTAATACTGCTGCAGCATTTTTGAACCGGGAACACGGAATTTCACTCCATCAAGATCTTTTGGAGTAATTACCGGACCAGGACCACCCTTACGAATGGCAACAACTCTAGGATCAATGACAATGTAGAAAAGTGCCTTGAATCCACTGGCCTCTACCTTAGGATGAACCTCATTCTTCCAAGCGTTCGAAGTCACCAAATTAGTGAAGCGCTGATTCGATCCACAAAAATATGGCATGTTGATTAAGTCAACAGCAGAGGCGAAGGGGGCAAAGTTTGAGAGGGAATGTTGGGCGGCCTGAATAGTGCCGCCTTGTACTTTTTGAGCAAGCGCACCTCCAGCTCCCAATTGCCCACCTGGAGCCAGCTTTACGTAAATTTTGCCGTTGGTGGAGTTTTGAATATTTTCTTTGAGATCCAGCTGTAGAATTGGGTAGCTTCTAGATGCTCCTAAGACGTATGCGGTTGCTACTGTCATTACATGAGCAGCTTCCTTTTCACGTTTGCGTTCTTCAGCTGCTGTTTGCGCCACAGCCTCACTAGAAGAGAGAGCACCTGCGGCTCCGGCCACCATGGCTGCTGTAAAACTGCCCTTGCCTACCAGTTGCAGAAAATTCCGGCGACTGACTGACTGTAGTTCTTTTGCTTCATCACTCATGTTTGGACTCCTTTGCTTAAGCGCCATTTACGTTGGACTTGTTTCGTTCTATCCTCTCAACCTGCTCACGTTTCAATATGGTGATTGTGAAAATTATGGAGGCTACCAATAACAGCAACATTTCACCGACGTCACCCAAAAAAGGTTGTCCTCCCATAGTTCCAATCAAAACATTTGTAAAGAAAATAACGAGCAGAATGATCGTCAGAAACATCTACCTTCTCATTCGTAATTACCACACAATTATGGCTTCAGTAAGCATTATGTAAACGCTTACATGGCAAATCAATTAACCGAATATAAATTTTGATGCAAGCGCTTTCATAGACTAGTATTTGGAAAAAATTGACTATATATTATTAACTCTTTGAATTGATAGATTTTCTTCAGGATAGAAAAAATTGAATTCCAACAAAAAAAAGTCGAACAATAGCTTAGAGAAACTCGCGACTCTCGCAGATGTTGCTGAACAGGCTCAGGTTTCGACTGCGACGGTATCACGTTGCCTGAATAGTCCCGAAAGAGTTAACCCCAACACTAGAGAAAGAGTTTTTAAAGCTATCGATGCTCTGTCCTACACACCAAATTTTGGTGCCCGGGCCATGGCAGCACGCAGAACTCAAACAGTGGGTGCAGTGATTCCTACAATAGAGAATTCGATATTTGCTAGAGGCATCCAAGCTTTTCAAGAGGAGCTAAGCAACCATGGCTTTACCTTGTTGGTAGCTAGTTCCTCTTATAAGCAAGCGAGAGAGGAGGAGCAGATCAAAAACCTGATTGCCCGAGGTGCGGAAGGATTACTGCTGATTGGTTACGACCGCAATCCGGTTATCTATGAGTTTTTGAGAAATCGTAAAATTCCAGTCTTGGTAACTTGGGCTTTCGATCCGTCTGAATCTCGGCCAGCAATCGGCTTTAATAACGTTGAGGCCATGAGTAACTTGACCAAAAAGATAATAGAGCTTGGTCATCGCCAAATTGGCTTTATTACCGCGTCGCTTCAGAATAATGATCGAGCAAGAAATCGCTTCAAGGGAATTCAGGAGGCTATGAAAAAGGCTGATCTGCCAGAAAAGAATCTTCAATTGGTGCAGACCAGCTACTCAATTGAAAATGGTTCAAAGGCTTTCGAGAAAATCATGGGTGGAAAACAGAGACCCACTGTTGTGATTGGAGGTAATGACGTCTTGGCAGTCGGGGCTCTGAGGAAAGCCATAGAGATGGGATTTAGAATTCCCGATGATGTTTCTGTCACAGGATTTGATGATATTGAATTAGCACAAGTGGTTGATCCACCACTAACCACTGTACATGTGCCTCACCGTAGAATGGGTACCCGAGCTGCCCAAATTCTTGTTTCATTGATTAACGGTGAAAAATTTGAGAATAGCGAAAAACTTCAAACCACTATTCAATTTAGAGGAACCCTTGGGCAAGCCCCCCAATGATTTTTTTAAGAAATAGAATAATCCTAAAAGGCCAACAAAAAAACCAACTACTGATTTACTTTTCTACTAAGAATGTTAGTTTTACTTTCAAAATCAACTGATCTATTTTGATAAACTTTTCTTTATAAACAATTACTTAATAGGTTTCTTTGAAAGTTAAACTCAAAGTTAACATCATCGTCGCTTTCTCTGCACTTTTGATAGCGACGGTATCAATCATCTTCTTTTATACCCAGAAACAGACATCTACTGGTGTAGACCAAATCACTCAAGATCTAGTTTCTACTGTCACGAAAAATGTCAGTGACGAAGCGATCTCTTTCCTGAAGCCTGCAGTACAGATCGCAACCAATCTCACTCAAAATCCCAGCAGACTCAAAAGTTCTCTCAAGCATAGCGACTCCCTTGAAACTCATTTTGAAGTCCACGCTTTGGACATGTTGAAGATGCACCCTCAGATTTCAGGAATCTTTGTAGGAGACGAACAAGGACGGTTCCTATTTGCAAAGCAAATGCGAGAAGGAAAAACTGGAATCAAAGTGATTGATCCGACAGGTGAACTGTTAACCAAATTTATGAACCTTCTTGAAGAAAAGGGTTTACAAGATTTGAATATAATTGGGGATGAGAACACAGGTACTATCGTGAATAGCTTTTGGAAAAATCTTAACGCTGCAGGTGAACTCAGTGAAATTAGACTCAATAAAGATGACAACTACGATCCGAGGCTCAGACCTTGGTATCAGGGTGCTCAAAAAGCCGAGAAGATCTTCTGGACCAATACCTATATTTTTTTCACAGCACAGAAACCAGGAATTACCGTAGCCGAACCCTATTTCAATGCATTTGGAGATCTGATTGGTGTTGTGGGTGTTGATATCGAGTTAGATCAACTGTCGGTGTTTCTTGAGGATCAACAAGTTGGGAAAGGAGGCCTTGTCTTCATTTTCGATAAAGAAGGAAATGTCATAGCCTTTCCAAAAATCAAGCTGATGAAAATGGAAAATGAGAAGATGAGACCACTACAATTCGCTGAGCTAGATTTTCCTTCTGTTCAGAAAGCTATCAATAACTATTTCGAGACCGGAGAGCACTCCTTCACAGTAACTGAAAATGGGATCAATTATTTTTCGGTCTTCACTCCTTTTCCAAGCAACTTTGGTAAGGACTGGCTGATCGGAATCGTTGTTCCTGAAGATGATTTTATCGGTTTTTTTAAGGAGATGCAGACAGGAATTGTCCTCATCTCTCTTTGCGTTTTGTTAGTTTCAATTGGTATAGCCTGGTGGTTATCCAACAGCATTTCTCGACCAATCGAAAGAATCACAGAGGAACAAAAAAGGATTGAAGGGATGAATCTTGATGGAGAATTTAATATTGATTCATCCATCACGGAAGTAGAGGCACTAAGCCATGGTATGGTCGCAATGCGCAATAGTCTGAAAGCCTTCCAATCCTACATTCCAGCTGAACTTGTTCGTCAGCTAATCCAGCAAGGAGAAGGCGCAACTCTTGGTGGAAGAGAGCGAACCTTGAGCATTTTGTTTGCGGACATTTCTAACTTCACCACGATCTCAGAAAATATGGCCCCCGAACCCCTGATGCTTCAACTGTCAGAGTATCTTGGCATGTTGGCGGACACAATAAGATTTAATCATGGTACCGTCGACAAGTATCTTGGAGATGGAGTCATGGCATTTTGGGGAGCGCCAGTACCTTCTGAACAACACGCAATTCATGCCTGTCAAGCAGCATTGAACTGCAGCAAGGGAATCCAGGAAATGAATCGGTCATGGGAGTTGAAAGGCAAGAGGCCTTTTTGGTCACGATTTGGGATTCATACTGGTGTAACTCTGGTTGGCAACCTGGGTTCGCAGAGTCGAATGAATTACACAGTTGTTGGAGACTGTGTGAATCTGGCTAGTCGTCTTGAGGGCGTCAACAAGATCTATAAGACCGAAATCATTGTCAGCAGTGACACTCGTGATGCTGCAGAAAAGGCATTTCTTTTCAGGCCGCTTGGTTCCGTAGCCGTAAAGGGGAAGAAACAAGAGGTGGAAATCTATGAATTGATTGAATCCATAACCCAGGCAACGGAAGAACAAATCCAATTCTCAGGAGATTTTACGGCGGCACTTAGCCTGTTTCAGAATGGAGATTTCTTTGAAGCTAAGAAACTCTTCTCAAAGATTGGGGACCAAAACCCTACAGATCATTCTACCAAAATTTACATTGAAAAATGCTTAGAAAAGGAGGGACCTGGGATCTCCAGAAATTGAATTTTCCAAATTTGAGACTTTTCTTGGAACGTTGCTTTCTAAAAGCATCTCACAAAACCGTCAAGCAGACTCGTTTTAGGTAATTAAACCCCTGGATTAAAGAGAAAAATGGAACGTAAGCAAATTGGAAAATCAGGATTGTTTGTCTCAGAACTTTGTCTTGGTTGCATGACCTTTGGAGAACCCACGCGCGGAAATCATGCTTGGACCCTCCCTGAAGAGCAATCAAAACCCTTGATTCGGCAGGCGCTTGATGCGGGCATTGATTTTTTTGATACTGCCAATGTTTACTCAGACGGCTCTTCAGAAGAAATTCTTGGAAGAGTGCTATGGAGCTGGGTTAGACGGGATCAGATTGTTTTGGCAACCAAGGTCTTTGGAGATGAGGATCCAAATTGGCGAGGATTGTCTCGAAGAATTATCATGCGACAAATTGATAACTCATTGAAGCGGCTTCAGACTGATTACGTGGATCTCTATCAGATTCACCGCTGGGATCCAGTTACCCCGATCGAGGAGACAATGGAGGCTTTGAATGATGTAGTTCGAGCTGGGAAAGCCAGATATATCGGTGCGTCATCAATGTACGCCTGGCAATTCGCCAAAGCCCAGCAAGTTGCAAAGGAGAATGGATGGGCTCACTTCACAAGTATGCAGAATCAGGTCAATCTGATTTATCGCGAGGAGGAACGCGAGATGATTCCACTTTGCTTGGACCAAGGCGTGGGTTTGATTCCATGGTCCCCCATCGCTCGAGGCAAATTGGCGCGCCCAGTTAGTATCTCAACAGCAAGGGCTGAAACAGACAACGTTCTCGAAAATATGTATTCCAAAACCATCGATGCGGACAACGCAGTTATCAGTAATGTTGAAGCAATTGCCAGTGAAATTGGCTGTCCGATGGTACAAGTTGCTTTGGCTTGGATTCGTCAGAAGGAAGGGGTATCAGCACCAATTATCGGCTATACGAGGTCAGAACAGTTTGAGCAGATGCTCAGTGGTTTGGATTTAGTGCTGGATCTAGAGATGATTGACCGGTTGGAAGCTCCCTATATTCCTCATGTGCCAGTGGGGTTCTGAAGTCTTTCGTTTAATGAAGGACTACTTGATTCCAGAATGCATGAAGGACTGGATGAACTGTCTTTGAAACAGCAGGAATGCTATCATTAATGGTGCTACCGAAAGCAGGGTTGCTGCCGAAACAATGGACCAATCGACTCCAGATTCTGGTGCTCCAAAAACCCCTAATCCAACCGTAAGAGGTCTTGTCTCCACAGAATTACTAACAATCAAAGGCCACAAAAAATTATTCCAGTGGTGACTGATTGAGACCAACCCGTAGGCAAGGTAGGTTGGTTTTGCTAACGGAACATAAACCCGCAAAAGAACACCGAACATCCCACATCCCTCCAATCTAGCTGCTTCCTCCAACTCTTTGGGAGTAGATTTGAAGGTCTGCCTCAACAAAAAAATCCCAAATGCACTTGCCATGTAGGGCAGTCCAATTCCGGTGATTGTGTCCACCAAACTCAAGTCTGCAAGAGTGCTGTAGTTCTCAACGATTAGGATTTCAGGGGTAATCATTAACTGAACTAGCACTAAAGAGAACGCGATGTTCTGTCCGGCAAATTGGTAACGAGAAAAGGCGTAGGCAGCCAATGTACAAATAACCATCTGTGATGCCAGAAGCATTGTTACTAGCACGAAAGTGTTTAACCCGTATTGCAGAAAAGGGGCTTGAGAAAGCGCCTCACCAAAATTATTCAGAGTGATTGGGGCAAACAGCTCAAAATTGACAGCATATTCGCTAGGGTGGAAGGCTGCCCAAAATGCATACAATAGAGGTGAGATCCAAATAAGTGCCAGCAACCACGCACCCAGGGTTTCTAATCGGATAGAATATGTCCAATATTTCTGTAAACGAAGTTGTTCAGTCATCGATAATGAATCCTTCTATCGAACAGAAAAAACTGAAGCAAAGCTAAAATTGCTAAGAGCGCCAAAAGTACTACCGTGAGTGTGGAAGCATAATTTGGATCAAAATAAGAGAAGGCGTTTTCGTAGATGTAATACAGCAAAAGATTACTTGCGTTATCAGGACCACCCTTTGTGAGAACAAAAAGATGGTCGACAAGCTTGAAGGAATTCAGAACCGCATTGATCAAAACAAAAAGAGTCGTTGGCATCAACAAAGGGAAGGTAACTCGCCAGAAGAAGTACCATCGAGAAGCACCCTCTAATTTTGCAGCCTCCTCTAACTCTTTTGGGAGATGTTGTAGTGCTGCCAGATAAAAGATCATGAAGAAACCCGCCTCTTTCCAAACTGTCATGACAATCACCGCTCCTAGGACGGTATCTGGATCTCCCAGCCAATTGTGCCCTGAAAACCCAAGTCCTTGTAAAATCTGATCAATTAAACCAATTTCTGGCGTGTAGAAAAACAACCAGATGTTGGCAACAGCGATCATTGGCAGGATCGTTGGTGTAAAATAAGCCATCCGCAAAAACCCTTGGCCAGGCAAGGAACGATTGACAAGAAGGGCCATTACAATCGCTATGGCAACTGAAGTAGGAATGGTTCCCAATGCGAACCAAAGGTTATTGAACAGAACCTTCCAAAAAATTGGATCTTCCAACATTGCTTCATAATTGCCGGCCCCAATAAATCGACTTGGTCGGATGGCCGAAGACTTGGAAAAGAAGCTGTCAATGAGGGTCGCTATGGTGGGATAGTGCGTGAATGCAATCAGCAAAATAGCAGCCGGAGTCAGCAACAACCATCCGTAAACATGTCGCATTCCCGGACTAGAAGATCGCATGAAAAGATATCTTAGTGGGAGGGATGTTGACGGTCCAAGCAATGTCAGACCGTCAATTGAAATTAGCGATAAGAACGCAGTAAACGATCAGCCGTAGATTGGGCCTCCTTCAAGGCAGTTTCAGGTGATTTTGCACCCGTTAAGGCAGCCTGAATGGCATCATCCAAGGCCTTACGGATTCTGCCTGTTTGGAATGTAGAGAGTTCCGCTGTTGCATAATTTAACTGATCTCGAGCTACAGCTGCATAGGGGAAATCAACAACATAGTCCTTTAGCTGGGAAGTCTGATAGGCAGCCGGGCTAACACCCATATAACCTGTTTTGATGGACCATTCTGCTGAACGCTCAGGACTTGTCATGAACTTGATCAGCTTCATTGCGGCAACCCTTTCTGGTTCTGATGTCTGCTTGAAAATATAAAAATTTCCTCCACCAGTTGGGGTTCCTCTCCGCTTGTTTGCTGGTAACATCGCAACACCAAAATCAAATCTAGCCTTGTTCTTGACCGTTGTTAGGTTTCCTGTTGAGTGCCACATGATCGCAGTCTTACCTTCCAAGAAATTCTGACGCAATGTACCCCATTCAATGGTTCCCTCTGGCATTACTTTGTGCTTGGAGCCAAGATCTTTCCAAAATTGAAGCGCATCCACAGTTCCTGCTGCATCAAAAAATGTTTTATCCCCAGAGCCACTCATCAAAACTTGATCGTTTTGCATGCTCAAGGCTCCAAACATCCAGTACGGATAACCTGTGGATGGAATCATCATTCCCCACTTTGATCCATCGCTTGCTGTCAATTTTTTTCCTGCTTCCACTAACTCATCCCATGTGGCTGGAGGCTTGTTTGGATCCAAGCCTGCCTCACGGAATGCATCCTTATTGTAGTACATAACAATAGTCGATCTCTGAAAAGGAATGCCCCAAGTTTTGCCAGCAGTGCGGCCATTTTCCATTAGGGTTGGATAGAAGGAGTCCAACCAAGCCTTGTCTTCTGTCGTGGAGACGATGTCATCAAATGCGATGATCGCGTCTTGTTCAATCAATTCATAAATGTCGATAGAAAACATCACAGACAACTGAGCAGGCTGCCCACTCTTCAAGGCTGCAAGAGCTTTGATTCTGGCATCATTGTAATTTCCTGCATAAATTGCGCTGACTTTGATATCAGGGTTTTCCTTCATAAAGTCATCAACGATCCCATCAACGATTTTAGTCAGTGGACCACCAACGGCCACTGGATAGTACATTGTCAACTCAGTTTGTGCATAAGCTAATGCTGAGGCAAAACAGACCCCTGCAGTCAGCGCAAAACCGGTCGCAAATTTTTTCAGTCTCTTGAACATGCTATCTCCCTTTTGACGCTGGGAATTAAAGAACCAATCTGGTTCTGAAACTCGACTCTAGCTTTGCTACAGTCGGGTGATGTGACTCACTATGAGTCACAAATTCGGTTGCCATTTCTGTCAAATCCATGGCAGTCAACAGGGTCCCAATTGACTGAGACCGATTCTCCGATGGACACTTGAGCTTTTCCATCAATGCGGGCCATCAGACGCTGATCCTGATAAAGCAATCGCAGAACAGTCTCAGCCCCCATGTAATCAATAGCATCCACACTCATTGGGATGCCATCATTTGAAAGCTTGATTTTCTCTGGTCGAATACCCATCAACTCAACAGAGTCTGGGTTTCTAGAAAAAGCAGGAACGACCTTCTTGGATAGAATATTCATAGGAGGGGTACCCAAGAATTGAGCGGCAAAGACAGAAGAAGGTGTATCATAGAGATCTGCTGGTGCTCCCACCTGAACAATCCAACCATCTTTCAGCAAAACGACCTGATCAGCCATAGACATCGCTTCTGTTTGATCATGTGTTACGTAGATCATCGTCAGATTGAGATTCCTTTGCAGTCGATGAATTTCCTCACGCATCTCAGCTCGCAGTTTTGCATCGAGATTGGACAGCGGTTCATCCATCAAGCAAACAGGCTGATTGGCTACAATCGCTCTAGCCAAAGCAACTCGTTGACGTTGCCCTCCTGAGAGTTGAGCTGGCTTTCTGGAAAGTAATTTGTCTAGTCCAACCATCTCTACTGCAGCGCGCAGACGAGCCTCTCGTTCTGCTGAGGGAATCTTTCTAACTTTCAGGCCGAAAATGATGTTTTCGCGAACATCCAGATGAGGAAAAAGTGCATAGGATTGGAAAACCATCGAAACACTGCGTTTCGCGGGATCTGTTTGAGTAACATCTTGATTATCAATTAATACTCTTCCAGATTCAGCAAACTCCAATCCCGCAATCAACCTAAGGATTGTTGATTTTCCGCAACCTGAGGGGCCTAGCAGGACTGTTAGCGTGCCTTCGGACGCCTCAAAAGAAACCCCATCGACAGCTCGAAAATCATCCCACTGCTTAACAAGATTCTCAACTCGTACACCACTCATTTGCTTCCATCTCGACCACAGAGAATCAATTCAGACCCAGATTTATCCAAAATCTCCATGATTTTGGTTGGTGGTTTTCCATCACAAAAAACTTTTGTAGCCTCACCGATCTGTCCCCCCCTGACATGTGCAGTACGTGAGAACTTGGTTTGATCTAAAACCAAGAACGTTTTTCGACTGTTTTTATGAATCAGTTGTCTAGCTTGAACCTCTTCATCTGTGAAATCCAGTAAAGTTCCGTCTTCATCTACCCCAGCGACTCCATAAATTCCAATGTCGAAAATGTAGGAGGAGAGCAGTGTTTCCATCCCTTTACCCAGCACATCACAGTCATTGTTTCGAATTCTGCCTCCTGCAATATGTACTTCAAAGCTTGGATTGGAGCAGGCCAGCATTGCAATGTTCAAATTATGTGTGAAGATTCTCAGACTTTCATGCTTGAGAAGAGTTGCTGCTACAATTTCTGGGGTTGTTCCAATGCTGAAGGCTAGGGTTGTATGATGGGGTACACAATCTCGAACTTTCTCTGCAATATTCTCTTTCGCTCCTCTTGCGAGGATTTGTCTGGATCGATACGAGAGATTGCCAGAGCCACTTATTCGCTCCACTCCTCCGTGACGACGCCTGCCCAAACCACAATCACAAATTATATTTAGGTCTCTTCTAATCGTCTGTGAGGTGACGTTATATCGATCAGCCAAACTATCTACATGAAGAAATCCTTCCTCTCGCACCAAGTCCGCAATTTGTGCCTGACGTTCGGAAAGATCCATGGGACGAAAATTAGTTATCATGATGTGGAACTTGCCAAAGAATGTTCAGATGCGCAACTAAAATGTTCATTCGAACATTATTAAAAATTATTAGTAGAAATTTCGGCTTTAATGAAATCTAAAATTAGACATCTTATAACAGTAAGTTATATTTAATTTTTCATTAGAATCATAAGATTTTTTGATTCTATTTTTTTCAAAAGAACAAATTTTCTGATTCAGATGAAAGTGAAATCAAAGTAGGAGGGGCCCTATGACAAGAAAAAGAGTTCCTTACTCTTGCCATAGAGTTGGGTCTGGAGATGTTATAAACTCAAAGGGTTTCACATTGAGTATAGAAGCTAAAGCCGTCATTTCGGATGGGTATCCGTAAGCCCAGAGGTTGGGCGTGCTTAGTTAGCTGTTCGCGAAAAGATCGCTTTGGGTCCCCGAGTTCATCGGTAGGGAGTCCCTTCAGCACTTTCACCATATCCCGATACACTGTGGGTGTGATTCCACGAATGGAGAGATAACAATCAGGAAGTTCACCGATCGGAGTTTTTAGATCTGGAACGAGTAAATGCAGTTCGTATTTATCATTCTCGTGATAGGGCCGAAGCGTAAAAAAAGTTTCAGCAAAATAGAGATGGCCTTTACTTACCGACATCCGAAACCAACCTGCATCGCTCCCTTCAACAATTGGGAGACCTGAATTTCTGAATATTTCTGCTAGCTTATTAAGCTCTTCCCGTTCTGCCTCTCTCGTTTCATCCAATTCCAACCAACCAAGCGGATGAATTTGGATCCAATCAGGAATGTCTTCAAGAGGAAAATCAGCCTGATGTAGCCTTAGCCATGCAAGCCCAATCAACCAGGACTGCTGCCTTTCGTCCAACTCGATTTCCAGTGACTGTTCTTGTCCGCTGCGTCCATAGAGCAACAGACTTTCAGGCCCATAAGGCAAATCAACTTGTTCTTCCACCAAATCAGCCATGACCATAGATTTGGGAACATCCTTGAGTTGTTGCCAAAACAATTTGCCCGCACTCTCTCGCCAAGCATCCACAAAAAACTTACGGTCACCCTGCTTTCCAATCAAAATTTCATCCGAGGTAGCCCAGACCAATTGGCCCTTTGGCATCTCGATTTGTCTCCTGCAAAGCTGTTGAAATCCTGTTTGTGTTAATTGAACTGTGAAACAGTATATCTGATATCTAGTATAAGCATGATTTGCACGGGCTCCCTCCAACTTGTCATAGCTATCAAGTGTTTGGTGTAACTCAGCCTGATAATGCTGTGATAGCAGACCCAATTCTTCGTTCAGTTCTCTAGACAAAGTATGGGGAAGTGCTTGGAGGATGTGATTTACATCCGCAGTTTGTTGCCATACTAGACGCTCTTCGATGGTTGATTCTGGGAAAGCTTTCTCCAAGTCATGTAAATTAAGACGCCCCCCGATCAGTACATGGTTTGGATTAGCTTTTCGCTCACGATCCTCCCGATGATTAAACAAGAGGCTGTTTTCAATTTTGATCAATGCCCAGGCTACCTGCACCTCACGTATCGGGGCTGGCTGATGTTCTTTATGGAAGTGAATTCTGCGATTTTCAACCTCGATCAGTAAATTTCGTTGTTGTTCTAGGTAACTTTCATTATGCCACCAGCCACTTTCAAAAAATTGGGGCCTTGGCGTTGCCAAACTATCCAAGAGGGAACGAGCCATCAGACTGGCTGGGTAACTAGTAAATTGCCACAAACCTTCTCGGAGCTTCGTTGAATCCAAGAGGCCCATCGCTTCCCAATTCTGTTGTAGCATCATGACCACTCCCTCCACAAAACCGTGTGTAATAGGCAAGTCGTCAGCAATCTCATCAATTAGTTCTTTGCATGAAACTGAAGTCAGGAATGGACCTTCCTCAGCTATTCTTGGTAATCTATTCGGTAAAAATTCCAAAATCTTATTTAATTCAGCCATTGCATTTACTTTAAAATGATAATTTTAATAGCGTCATCAATAACTTCACGCAAATTAATCACTGAGGAAGTACGTGTTGGTTGCGATTTCAATATCTTCTTTTTTAGGGAATGTATAAGTTCATCTGCAACGGATCTCTGCCATAAGAAACTTCAGTAGATGATGCTTTTGATAAATTCTTGACACAAGTTGAGTGCAAATGTAGTTTCACCAAACTACGATAGCCTATTTACTAACTACGACATCTTCATTTCTTGAAAATAATTGATTTATTCTGAGGGGAAAACATTCCGATGCAGCAATTTGAATAAAACCATCATCGTCCTAATAAGGTTTTGATGCGTTTACAAGCAATTCTTGGAGATATCACTGAACTCAGTGTCGATGCTATCGTCAATTCATGCAATAACCAAATGCATCTTGGCTATTCTGAAATTTCAAAGTGCATCCAAGAAATTACCGAAGGAAGGATTCAGCAAGCATTATTACATGATCCCAACATTGAACTTCCTGTGCCTCTTGGGACTGTCTGTGTAACAAAAGGAGATTTGTTACCCTGCCGATGGATCTTTCATTTGGCAACACATCGTTCTTGGGAAGAAATGAGTCGGGATGCTCATCTAGAGGAGGGAGATCAAGAATTTTGGGAAATCGTACAAGAACTCGTCCTAGATGCAATTCGAGTCGGTCTGAACAACCTCATTGCTACATCTGAAGAAATTCAGGCAAAGTCTCTAGCACTTCCTCTAATCGGCTCTGGATCATTAGGATTTCCCATTAGTTTGATGGCAGATGTTATTTTAGGGACCCTCCATCAAATTCTTGAGGAAACTCCTACAAATCACTTAAAGAAAATCCAAGTGGTCACATTGGATGAAAAAGTGTTTCAAGCCCTTCAAGAGAGAATAGATGGCCTTGACTGGAACTTTGCTGAAAAAAATTCTTTTGCTACAGAAGAGGACTGGGAGGAATTCTTAGCAGAAACTGGCAGTGAATCGCCAATCTCCAATGAACCAACTTTAGAGAGTGAGCCTGAAAAAAGAATACTTGAAAAAGGTCTAGAAGATTTACGAAATCAGCTTCAAACCTCTCACCAACGAGAAAAACGCTTACTACGACAAATAGAGCAGTTGGTTCGTGAAAATAAGGAACTGAAAGCAAAAGCTCATAGAGCTATTACGGGACAATCACAACCAATTGATCTTTGGGCTAGAATAGATCTACCCTCTCCTTTAGCGTATGCACAAAATTTGAGAATGGCAGAAACAGACCCGAATCGCTGCCACATCAACATGTTGAATGCTATTGGGATCGTTTCAAAATATTTTTCAGCGCTGATCTGTGCAGAGTATCTTCACGCTGGCTGCTTTTCAAAGGAATTAAATTCAGAATTACGTCATCGCTTTCGCCAAGGCCCGATGACAGATGGTAGTTGGGTTTGGGTCGGGAAACGAATCGCCAGAGCTTTTTACGATG
This sequence comes from SAR324 cluster bacterium, assembly GCA_029245725.1. Taxonomy (NCBI): domain Bacteria; class Deltaproteobacteria; species SAR324 cluster bacterium. Next base: position 39,582 of record JAQWOT010000345.1, read on the forward strand.
CAGATTTGTATGGACAGCTGGTTCGGGAGGTTCCAAGAGCTTGGATTACAGAACGTGGAGAATGGGGTGGCTTTTCTGAAGCATTGCAACAATTGGTCAGCTATCGTAATCGCATCCACGATCCCGTTAATGCAGATTCAGGTCACGCTAGTGCCTGGTTAGAATTAGTTCTGCCGGTTTGGGTACAAATGTGTAAGTACAGCGAACCAATGACGTCATATGAGTTGCTCTTCATTGATCAGATCAGCGATTTCTCAGACGATCTTGGGGAGGAAGTGAGTTATTCAATCAAGCGATTACGGGGAGGATTTTTTGTACCTCCAAGTGAAACGCTCAAGCTTAGACAGCATCTTAAAAGTGGCCGTCTTTATCTACAGAGTGCGAACAGCCCGGATCTATTATCACTCCATCCATTCTTAACCTATGAGTATAGTCGAGTAACGAATAATCGTGAAACCTTCTGCTTAGATCAAATCCAGCATTCCACTTTGCACTACAAGGCTTTTCGCTACGCACACCGAAGTAGCCTTAATGACGATAAGCAGTTTCCACTGTAAATTGAGTCAGGGGCTGATTGAACATCAACCCCAATTTTTAGAGTAAAAGAGAAATTCAACATCCCTCCACGTAGTAGCCTCTCAGAAAATTGCTTCGGCAAGGATGTCGTAATTTAACAAGCGCTTGAAAAAGTAGCTGTCGGATCCGCTCCCGAGTAATTTTAAATTCCTTGCCAATTTCATCGAGTGTGTACTCCCGCTTGTGACCAATTCCAAATCGCATTTTGACAATTTTCTCCTGACGTGGCGGTAGCTGTGTCAGCATCTCCTCAATAACCTCTGAGAGGTCAGTTTTCATCATAGTTTGAAGAGGATCCACCACATTTTGATCTGGCACCACATTCTGCAGGGTGCTTCCCTCCTCACTTCCATATGGCTTGTCGATGGAAAGAGGATCATTCATGTTGTGCAACAATTCATGGACAAGTTCTTCTGGCATCCTGCTGCGCTCGACTACCTCAACCAGTGTCGGCTGACGTCCCAATTCCATCCCCAATTGCTGAGAGGTCTTCAGTACGCGTTTCCCTTTATCAATCATGTGAACTGGGATCCGAATGGTTCTCGAATGATCTGCAATTGCTCTGGACATCGACTGGCGAATCCACCAGTTTGCGTAAGTGGATAATTTGCAACCTCGCTCGTAGTCGAACTTTTCGATAGCCCTCATCAGCCCCAAATTGCCTTCCTGAATTAGATCCTCGATCCCCAGTCCACAATGGAAGTACTTGCGGGCAATGCTAACGACAAGTCGAAGATTGGCTTCCATTAGACGGTTTTTCGCTGTCTTCATGACTTCTAGTGATTTCTGTAATTTCATCACTTGGGATAAAAATTCCTTTTCATCCTGACCAGTCTGTTCAACCAAATCTTTTTTCCACTTCATGACTGATTCCAGCAATTGATATTCCTGCAAGACGTCCTTAAATGACTGTCCTTCCAGATCCTTAATTTCCAATTGTAGGGCAGCCTCTATTGGGACATTTCCAGGTTTTTTTGCTTCCTCCCAACTTTGCATCGACTTGAAAAGCTTTTTGGATTCTACACTCTGGGATTGTTGAAGCTCGGCAATTTGCTCGCTTGCACATTCAATTTCTCGAACTCGTTGAACAAGAAATTCTGTGAATTTTTCAATCTGGCTTTGATTGAAAGAAATCCACTGAATCTGCGAATGGATTCTATTGGACAATTTATCTATCTCTTCCTTTTCCAATCGGTTTAGTTTTGAAGCTTGACCAGAATTTTTGATCATTTGCCTTGAAATGAAATCATCAGAAACCAGACGAAGTTGCTGAACTAAGGTCTCAACTCGGCTCTCTTCATCCGTCTCAAAATCATCATCATCATTAACAACAGTGATGTGACGAATGGTGATCTCTCCATTCTCCAGTCGTTGTGCCAAGTTTTGGATTTCATCAAAAACCAGTTTTGATCCGAAAAGGATCTCTTCAATCTTTTGACGATGTGATTCAATTTTTTTGGCTAGTGCTGACTCTTGTTTGCGATCAAGCAGTTCGACCCTGCTGACATCTTTTACATAAAGTTGAAAAGAATCCTGAATCGAAGATTTCTCTTTATCCACAGCAGATGAACGCGCTGATTTAGCCACAAAATTTCCTTCATCTTCACTTGAATCAGAAGCTTCTAAAACTCCAGCAAATGCGAGATGATGATTGGTTGTATTGTCTGCGTTTACAAAATTTAGAGCTTCCATAATTGCCTCCTTATTGATTTAGATATGCCATTGGTTTCCGTAGCAAACTTTCAGATTTCCTGACTAACTCATGAGAATGATAGGAACTGCGACTTTAATTCTCAAAAATATAATTAATCTGAAAAATTCAAAGAAACCTTTCGTTGATCTGTAGCTGCCTACTCCACAAGCAGTTACGATATCAATAGGATAAATAAGTTAGAGAATATGTGTGAGGAGATCGGGGGGAGAAAAAAATAGTGAAAAAAATCAATTAATTTACTTTCTTGTCACAATATTTTCAGAGATCTACTGCAGATTTTCGTGCACAAGAACCCGAATAAATCGATGAAAACATTATTTACTGAAATTTGATCATTAATTTCAGTGGTTTTGAGAACTGATCATTTTTATATATGGACGACCACTTAGTTCAATTGCAGGAGTTTGACTGGCTCTTCAGAGTCAGAAATGTCAGAGAAATCCTCTCATTCACCCCCGAAAAACCCTCAATTGGAATGATAATTTAATCAGCTTCTTTATCTTTAAAAAATAAAAGCCTGTAAAAAATAAATAATAGTTTCAAATATTTACTTGTAAATTATAGAAAAAGAAAAATGACTCTTCCTAGGAATGTACTTTTCATCATGGCAGACCAACTTCGCTGGGATTGCTTGTCCCGCTATGGAGATTCCCTAGTTTCAACTCCAAACATTGACCTACTCGCCAAGGAGGGGGTCACTTTTGACAGGGCCTATTGCCAATCTCCCATATGTGGACCTTCCCGCATGTCTTTTTACACAGGTCGTTATTCACAGTCACACGGTGCTACTTGGAATGGAATTCCTCTAAAAGTAGGAGAACTCACTCTAGGTGATTTTATGAGAGAGCAAGGCTTGGCGACCTGGCTTGTCGGCAAAACTCATTTCTATCCTGATCTCTCTGGTATAAAACGAATGGGCATTGGGCTAGACTCCCCCACTGGCCAATTACTCCAACAATGTGGTTTCCAGATTCTTGATCGGATGGAAGGACTTTATCCAGAAGGACCCAAAGGAAGATGCAATCCTCTCAAATCAACCTATGAAAAATATTTGAATAACCTCGGCTACTCTGGCCAGAACCCTTGGAATGATTGGGCAAACTCAGCGGAGGGAGAGAATGGGGCGGTATTGGAAGGTTGGTACATGCAGCACGCTCATCGACCTGCGAGGGTTGCAGAAGAGCATTCAGAAACAGCTTACACAACAAATCGTGCACTTGAATTTCTAAAACTGCATGGCCAATCTCCATGGTGTCTTCATTTATCCTACATCAAACCCCATTGGCCTTATATTGCTCCATCTCCCTACCATCGATTATTTCGAGATCTTGAACTCCCATCAGCGATTAGATCGCAAAATGAGTTGAAGAATCCCCATCCAATCTATGAAGCACTAACTAAAATACGAGTAAGTAGAGCATTCTCTAAGAGAGAAGTCCGTGATCGTGTCTTGCCAACATATCTTGGCCTCGTCAAACAGTTAGATGACCACCTCGGCAGACTATTTCAGTTCATGAAAGACCAAGGGTCATTCGATCAAACGTTAATTATTTTCACTTCAGATCACGGGGATTATCTAGGGGATCATTGGTTGGGGGAGAAAGATTGGTTTCACGAACCGTCCGTAAAGATTCCTTTGATTATTCGAGATCCTTCTCAATCGGCTAATTCCTCACGTGGGTCAAGATCCACAGAGTTAGTGGAATCAATTGACCTGATTCCAACATTCATCGAAGCCTTGGGAGGAGCTTTCCCAGATCATATTCTTGAGGGAAAATCTCTCAAACCTTTGCTGCACAGTGAATCTACTAAGTCCATTCGAGAATGCGCAATCAGCGAATACGATTACTCAGTTGCTCCAATATCTTCACTACTAAACGCAGATCCAAAAAAAGCTCGGATCTACATGGTGGCCACTCACCGTTGGAAATACATTCATACTGTCGGATATCGTCCAGTTCTGTTCGATTTGCAGGAGGATCCTATGGAGCTGAATGATCTTGGAGATGACGCTGGCTACTCCAAAATTAAACGTGAACTTAATGACCAACTCCTGGAGTGGAGTCTCCGTCATTCACAAAGAATCACGATGTCTAATTCAGGGTTGGTTTCTCGGCGGGGCCGTTCAGAGGGTTTGGGAATTAGGATAGGTTATTGGTAAAAATGATCTTTTTGGTTGATCAACTAGATGAAATATTCAAAATGTAACTAAATTAGAGATAAAATTTAAGCAAATGTGGACTCAAATTTTGATGAAAAAAATCAAAACGTAAGAAACAAAGAGTTTTTTCACTAAATGGATTCGAAACAGCTTAAGCAAAGTTGAAGAAAAAGCCGTATCACTTAGAATGAAAAGAAAAACCACATTTGCAAAATAATTTGCTTGGCAGCGAATTGACAACGGAGAAATCAATCATAGCTTAACAGATTATGGGGATGACATTGAAAGAATCGAAGATGTCAAATCTGATTAACCAAGCATGTCTGTGAAAGTGATAATATCAGAAAATTAAAGTAGATTAATTTTACCCTTCATAATTGCCCAATGACCTGGAAAAGAACAAAAATAGATAAAACTTTTGGTACTATCTAGCTTGGAAGGATCAACTGTCAAGGAAGTAGATTCTCCACCTCCAATCATATCGGATCTGAAGAGTATTTTGTCAGAAGTTGGGAGATAGCCATTTTCAATCCCGTTTTCCATGTTAATTAATTGAGCAACCAGCATAAAATTGGATTCTTCAGTAATAACAATATTGTGCCCCATTGCTGAAACAGGTAATTTCCCACCATGTTTCAACTTAATGTCAAAAGAAACACACTTTGAAGAAATGTTAATTTCCTGAAGATCATACTTCATCATATCTGAACCGATAATTTGTATAGAACAATCATCTGCAAATACCAGATTGAAAGCGAACATTATAGTCATAAAAAAGAAAAGAATTTTCATAGTATAC
>JAQWOT010000346.1 GCA_029245725.1 SAR324 cluster bacterium
GGCCAGTGACAACCAAACTGTCAGCGGGCAATGGAATCTGGACAATGACAGCCTCATCTTCTGGTCCACAGGGCCATTGCTAAGAGAAACAAACTACCAACTCCAGCTCCGGGGCTTTGTTCATCCTCAGGACAACCTGACCCTCTATCCTTCTCAGGTCTTTCACTTCAAAACTGATAACCAGACTCTCAACCTAAACAATGGACTCATTGCCTATTATCCATTTGATGGTAACACAAATGATGCTAGTCCTAATGGATTGAGTGGCACCAATACAAGTGCAATCAAGAGTACAAACAGATTTGATCAATTAGAAAATGCGTATTCTTTTGGCACCAATAGTTATGTCAATATTCCCCATAATTCTTTACTGAATCTGACGAGTAACTTTAGCCTTTCTGCATGGATTCACCCAACAAATCCATCAGGGCAAGAATTACAAGGAATCATCTCAAAGTATAACTCTGGTTCTGCAAATACTTATACGTTTAGATTATGGAATGGTAAGTTAAATTTAGCTGGAGCAACTAGTCCTGTCTGCAATGCTGCTGTCAAAGCAAACCAATGGGCACTTGCAACAGCAATTATACATACAAACAACTTTGCAAATTTATATCTTAATGGTTCAAAAGTATGTTCAGTCACAAACATGGGCATTTCAGCCAACACCGATCCGTTGAAGATTGGAAATGATTACAATGATTTGAGGGGTTTTCTAGGAAGGATTGATGAAGTCAGAATCTATAACAGAGTTTTATCACTAAACGAAATCGGGGCACTCTACGCTGTTGCGGATCCAAATCTGCCAAGAATTTTCAGCAGTGCACCTGCCATCGGGGATACTGGAGTCTCTGTATCTGATAACATCACGATCTTTTTTGATAAGCCACTCGATAACTTAACGATCAATTCATCAAATATAGAACTTATCAAGTCTGATAATATCTCCGTTGCTGGTGCAATTTACTTTGATCAATCAGGCAATAAAACGCTCATCTTTGATCCTACTAGTAATCTAAACTCAGCAGACAACTACACTCTTTATCTGAGTTCAGGTGTTCAAGATCTCCTCGGTAATGCTCTCTCCCCTATACAAATTAGCTTCCAAACACAGCTTTTAGGGAGTGGACTCTCAAGTGATCCTTACCAAATTAGTAGCCCTGTCAGTTTGCAGAAGATTAGAGACAATCTCTCTGCCTACTACAAACTGACCAGTAACATTAATTTGAGTGGTATCACGAATTGGCAACCAATTGGAAGCAGTTCAACTCCTTTCAGTGGAACAGTTGCAGGAGACAACCATACGATTTTCAATCTATTGGTAAATGCCTCTTCCAACAACTATAGTGGTCTTTTTGGCAACATGGAAAATGCTACGATTCAGGATCTGCAACTCGACAACATCAGCATCCAGTCTCTGTGCCAGCAATATATTGGCAGCTTGGTTGGTGAGATGAGGGGAACCACCGTCAAAAATGTTCAGGCTCGTAACATCAAGATCACTGGTGGACCCAATACAGGAGGTTTGATTGGTGCTATCAATACTGGAAATGCTTCCACCATTGAAAGGACCGCTACAGATTTCGGAAAAATAAACTCAAGTTGTTCTAGTGCAACAGGAGGCTCAAATGTTGGTGGGCTGATCGGAGCAGTTTATGAGAATAGTACAATTACCGAATCCTATGCAGCCATCGAAGTGATCAGCAACTATGCCTCTACAGGAGGATTGATTGGTGGGATAGCTAACAAGAACGTTACTCTGAGTAATACCTACTCCATAGGAACAGTTACGAACTCAAAGCAGAACACGGGTGGATTGGTTGGATATACGCAAAGCACTCCAATGATTCAAAATAGCTTTTCTAAAGGCTCCGTCAGTTCTGATAATGCACCTACAGGAGGCCTCATTGGCTTCAATCCCATTTCCAGTAATGTAGTCTCTTCCTATTGGGACAAGAGCAGCTCAAATCAGGTCAACTCTGCGGGTGGGCTCAGTCGTACAACTAAACAATTGATTGAAACTGTGCAGCCCAATGGGGTGATTAATAACGAAAATAGCTACACTAATTGGGACGAAACTATCTGGAACTTGGGGACGGTCTGTGATTACCCAATACTACTTTGGCAACCTTCTCCCAAGAACTGTATTCGTTTTGGGGGCAATACAGACAACATGACCGATAACAGCTCCGTCCACACCTACACCGATATCCAGATCGCCTTCAACCGACCTGTAGATAATTCCACGTTGAACAACAACACCGTTACTCTGAGTCCTCCAACCAATATTCACGCTGCCAGCTACGACAATGCATCCCGCACCTACACCCTCACTCCTGCGAGTCCACTCGATAACAACACTACTTACACTCTGAATCTCACTAATGGGATTAAAGACACTCGGGGCAATTCATTTGTTGGGGAAACCAGAAGTTTCTACACACTGTACAATGCTGTGCTTGGGAGTGTTGGTACTGTTCGGAACTTCACCAATGCTGGGGCAACGGGACGACTTGGGCCGACTCAAGCTCAGATTAACACTGCCTACTTATCCACCAATCTAGCTGGTGCTGTGACTATCAACACCCAGGGAATCCAGGAATGGACTGTACCGACAACGGGTACTTATCGGATTGAGGCTTATGGTGCTCAAGGTGGCACCATAAACGGATACAGTGGAGGGAAAGGGGTGGTTATGAAAGGAGAAATTCCACTGAACGCGATGGAAAAATTGAGGATCGCAGTTGGTCAACAAGGTACTGGTGCTGGGAATGGAGCTGGTGGTGGTGGAGGTTCATATGTCGCGAAAGGCTCAGCCTTGAACAGTGCTACTCCTATCATCGTTGCTGGTGGAGGGGGTGGAGCAACCTCTTACAATTCAAGTCCGCTTGCAGGAGACAACGGAACAACTTTAGAAAGTGGGACTAATGCTTCGATAATTGTTGGTGATGCTGGAAAGGGTGGTAATTCAGGTAGCGGTGGGAAAGGGGGTAGAGCGGGTGGTGGGGGTGGGTTTTATTCATCGGGTACTGCTGGCGTGCATACAGCTGGGGGAGGAATAGGATTTAGATTAGGTGCTACAGGTGGATTAGCTGGTCAAAATGCATCATATCATGACAATGGAGGATTTGGGGGTGGGGGTGCTGGTTCGTGGGCGAATGGTTATGGTGGAGGTGGAGGTGGTT
>JAQWOT010000347.1 GCA_029245725.1 SAR324 cluster bacterium
GTCCTCTCTGGCCCACCCAACGGCACTGTCACCATCACTTTCTCTTCCGGAGACACTTCCGAGGCTACACTCTCACCGGCCACGATGAGCTTTGACAACACCACCTGGGCGACCCCCCAGACTCTCACCATCACGGCTCCCGAAGACTACAGCGTCGATGGCGATCAGACCACCACCATCAGCTACACCATCGCCTCCACCAATCCGACGGACACTCTTCATGGAGCCTCCGGCAACTTCAATGTAGTCACGGCTGATAGCGGAGCGACCGCGGTCACTGTGGCCAACAGCAGCCCCAGTGTCACCGAGGGCACCACCAACAACAGCACCACCTTTGCCCTCAGTGGTCCACCCAACGGCACCGTCACCGTCACGATTACTTCCAGCGACACCGGCGAAGCGACCGTCTCGCCAACCACGATGACCTTTGACAACACCACTTGGAATGTACCTCAGACGATCACCCTGAGCGGAGTAGAGGACTATTTCATTGACGGTAACCAAAGCAGCACGATCAGCTATACACTGAGTTCCACCGATACCACCGAGCCTTTCCACAACGCCTTTGGCAGCTTCAGCGCCAGCATCATCGACAGCGGCACCCGGCTCTTTGTAGTCTCTGATGACTCTCCAACGGTCAACGAGGGCTATTCCAGCACCATCACCTTTGCCCTGGATTCAGCGCCAGCCGGAACGGTCACTGTGGCGCTGAGCTCTGCTGATGATAATGAGACCACAGTCTCCCCCACCACGCTGACCTTCAACAGCGGTAACTACAATGTAGCCCAGACGATCACGCTCTATGGCACCGAAGACTACATCATCGATGGGAACCAGCAGACCGTGGTCAGCCTGGCGGTGACCTCCACCAATACAGGGGACGTGGTCCATAACGTCAACACCAGCATTACAGCGACCACTGTAGACAGTGGATTGGGTACGGCCTTCAGTCTCTCCACGGCGACCCCATCAGTGACGGAGGGTACCACTGACAACAGCACCACCTTTGTGCTGCTCTCCCCACCGAAGGGAACGGTGACGGTGACCTTCAGCTCTGCCGATGACAATGAGACGGTGGTCTCCCCGAATACGCTGACCTTCACCCCGGCCAATTGGAATGTGCCGCAGGCGCTGCCTTTGGTTGGAGTGGAGGACTTCATTGCCGATGGCAATCAGACCACCGCAATGAACGTCAGCTTCAGCTCGACCGATTCGACTGATGGGGTGCATGGAGAGACTGCCTCCTTCAACGTCATCACCAACGACAGTGGGATCACCGGGACCTTTACGCTCTCGCCGAGCACTCCCAGTGTTGCCGAGGGCAACAGTGACAACAGCAGCACCTTTGTGTTGACCTCAGCACCCAATGGAACCGTGACGGTGACGCTGAGCAGTGACAACAGCAGTGAGTTGGGGGTCTCTCCAACCAACCTGGTCTTTACTCCAGCTAACTGGAATGTACCTCAGAACTTCACGGTGACGGGAGTCGAAGACTTTAACGTCGATGGGACCCAGCCCACCAACATCAACATCTCCTACAGCTCCAGTGACACCACCGATGGCATTCATGGTCAGAGCAGCTCTTTTGCGGTGAACGTCACCGACAGTGGAAAGGGCGCAACTACCATCACCAGTGCTGTAGCAGGTGAACAAAAGGTTACGCTCAACTGGAGCGGCCCAGCTGGAATGAGCAGTTACACGATTTACTATACGAGTGATGGTTCAACACCAACAACCAGCAGCGACAATATTACGGTCTCGGATGGCACAGCTACTTCTTATGTTCTTGGTGGATTGACAGGAGGTTTGAACTACAACTTCAGCATTATAGCCAATTTAGGCGCGGACTCATCGAATCTTGTGGGACCTGTGGCGGCAACGCCATCAGTCTTGTCCTGCTCCCCAAGCTATACCCCAGACACCGACAGTGACCTGCTGGTCTACTACGACTTTGATGACACCAGTGGGGAAGGCCTGCATGACAAGAGTCCAGCCAACGGCCGGACTTCTTCAGCCTCGGCCTGGCCCTATGACTTGACCAATACTGGGGGAACACTGCGCTTTCCACAAGGCTGCACCAATGGAATGGCCGGCTACTTTGATTCGAGTTCAGGCTACGTTGAAAATAACAATCTCAACGACACTAGCACAGGAAATCGCTTCGTAAATGGCAACTTCACGATCACCATGTGGTTCTATGCCGAATCAGACATGGTCAATCACAGTGGCCTGATGGCTTCGAAGCAGGTGGCCGGGACAGGCAATGACGGGGGCAACTGGAGTTGGCAACTGGACTCCACCGGGAGTGCAAATCTGCGCTGGCGCTCATCACACGGAGCCAATTATACAAATGCTTCACGCTATACCCACACGGAGACGAGCAGTACCTATTCGAAAAACCAATGGACCCACGCTGCCTTTGTCAAGAATGACAATGGGACTAGCCAGATTTATTTGAATGGTGTGTTGGAAGCGACATCAAGTGAGACCCAGAATACTCCGATGAACAAGCTCTTCATTGGGGTGAATCGGGCTCTTGCAAACTCGTGGAAAGGCTACATTGATGAAGTCAAAGTCTATGGCAGAGCCTTCACTGCAGATAATGTCACGAATGCCTGTTTGCTCTATCAAGAATGTGAGAAGTATGTAAAACCAGCAACTCCTACTGGGCTGACTGCAACAAACCCTGGCAGTGGCACATCCATCAATCTGACTTGGAATACTGTCACAGGTGCTGATAACTACACTGTCTACTGGACAGATGATCCAAGCACACCAATCGATCCATCCAATCCTGCTACCTATGACAACTCCACCACAGTCACAGGAGCCTCGACCTCTGCCACAGGTTTAACAGCCAATACTTCCTATGACTTCACAATCATAGCGACCAATGCTGCTGGCAGTAGTTCTCCTGCGACTGAAGTCAATGCGACACCTACTCTGGTGCTGCCAGCAGCCATCGATAATGTGACTGCCTATCACGGATTCTATGGTGATGCGAAAATCTACACGGCTACTGATCCAGATAGATATTATATTTTCCCTCCTTCATATGCCATAACATGGAATGCTCACCCTGACTTTGTTTATTCTGCCAATGGAGATTATTACAAAGTTTTTATCTCAGATAATTTGAGTCAACCCATTGATCCAACAGACAGTAGCACTTATATCAGTCAACAATGGGCTACAACGAATAAAACGGTTATTCAGACTCGCCCCTTCATCACAATCGATGGCGTCACTCATAATGATGGCTTCTTGGAGAATAAACCTATAAGAATTGCTGTGGTTTTTGAGGATGATTCAAAAGGAGACATTCTATCACCAGTAACAGAGGTCACACCAACAATGGCTTCCGAAGCTTATCGTCAATGGGGTGACCTAAGAATTCATGGTGGCTTCTTTGCGGCTGGTGATAACAGTACACTCTATGGCTTTGGACGTTCTAATGGTGGTGACCCTATTCGCATTGAACATAAAGATATGGTCAATGTAGGTGAACGAGCAATCTTTGATGGTGCTTGGCTCAAAAGTGATGTCTTTCCTCTGATGGGTAATTCTGCTGGCAATGATTTTATGTTTTTGACTTGGTATCAACCCGAAAAGCCAGCTTTTAACCACAACTTCTCTACTGGCGGAACATATTTTAAGAGATCCCGCACCTCTAATTGGCGGCTTGAATCAAGCACAATTTCACCAAATTCAATTTGTGGAGCAAGCGATGCGGAAGATTGCGACTTCGCAATGGAACTTCAAGCAGAAGATACGGTAGGACTGATCATTCAGAATAGTGACGGCAGACAGTATAAGGGTTCAGGTATTGGTTACACCAACACTGGCTCAGGAACATTGAATGGCCCAACAGACTATGCTGCTAATGACTATACAACTTGGTCTGCTGGAAATGGGAGATATACAAAAGAGCATACAGGTTCTTCACACTGGTTAGACAATTCTTCGTATGCTGGAATGACGTTGTCCTCAACCAAAAACATAGTTCAAATCAATCTTGCCAATGCGGATGCTGCCATTTCAAAGGTGGCGATTCCGATTCCACCACCAGATAATCTCAGTGTTAGTGCTTCTGGCTCAAACATGAGTCTCAGTTGGGACAATTCAACTGCTCTTACCAATACCTATAGCATCTATCGAAGCGCAGATAACAGCACATGGAGCTTAGTCACAACACTCTCTGGATATGACAATAATACTTATACAGATTCTTCACTGAGTAATGGTACTTACTACTATAAGATTGGAGCCAATGGCACTTACTACACTTCAGACAACTCAACAGTAGCTTCTGGTGTGATTGCCACAGCATCACCAGCCTTCAAATACAGCATCACAGGCAATGACAATGATGTCAGTGAGGATGGAAGCTCAGACACAACCAGTTTGAATCTATATCTTGATGCTGCTCCAAATGGAAATGTGGTTGTGGATATCACTGTTTCTGACGCAACAGAATTGGCAATAGGTTCAACTCAATTGACTTTCACTCCAGCCAACTACGGTAATACTCAGAATTGGTCAGTCACTGGAGTTGATGATGCACTGGACGATGGCAACGTTGTTTCACAAGTAACCATTGCTATCAATGGGGCAGGTACAACCGACACAACTGGTTATGCCTCCTTGAGCAGCAAGAACAAGAGCATCACCACCTTGGACGATGATGCTGCTCCTGTTCTCAACTCAGTCACTGCTGGCACTCAGCTAAATACCTTATCATGGAACGCTTACAGCGGAGCTACTGCATATAGAATTTATTGGAGTACTTCATCACCTGTGACTACCAGCAGTAATGTGATTGATAATATATCAAATTCTGCAACATCCTATCAGCACTCAGGCAGAACAGCAGGCACTACTTATTACTATGCCTTTGTAGCAAACACCTCTGTTGGCTTCTCATCACTTTCTAATGAATTGAATGCCACCCCAACTGCAATTGCTGGATGCACAAGCTCTGGGGCTGTCGCAGACAATGATCCAGACTTGTTGGTGCATTATGCTTTTGAAGGGAACTTGGAGGATATTGAGGACACAAACTCAGATAATCGTTATGACCTGACAAATTCTAGCGGCACAATGCAATATGCTCAAAGTTGAGCCCAAGGCCAAGCTGCTTATATTGACGCTTCTTCTGGTTATGGAGTGAACACACAATTCACAAGTAGCAATGTGGGTGGAAATTTAGCCAATGACAACTTCAGCATCTCACTCTGGGTAGCCAAGGATGGGGATATGGAAGCTAATGCTACAGCATTAAACACAGGCTTCTACTCAACGAATTCTCCCAACAATAGCTGGGCAGAAAAGACTCAAATCGATGTTGACAGCAGCAACAAGTTAAGATGGAACACAAACAGCCCATCTCAGAATTACAACCTTCAGACAACATCAGCGATCAACACAAGCCAGTGGTATCATATCATAGTAACCCACAATAATGCTGGTGAATCAAAACTATATGTTGATGGTGTACTTGATGATTCAGAATCTGCTAGCTCCCACAATGCTGGTTTCTATGCCTTAAATGTCGGAATCAATCGTTCTGACAATCCAGCAAAAACATGGAAGGGCTACATCGATGAGGTCAAGGTCTTTGGCAGAACCTTTAGTGTTGATGATGTTGTCACTGATTGTATGAAAGCTGATAATTGTTCTTGGGTTCCGCCAACAGCACCAACTCTAGCTGGAACTGG
>JAQWOT010000348.1 GCA_029245725.1 SAR324 cluster bacterium
CCGATAATCGCAATGGCTTCAACCTCAACCAACAAAGAAGGAAGGACTAGTGCAGGAGTGGAGTAAGAAGCACTAGCGGGTACACCGGTTGGGAAAGCTTCATTGCGCGCTCTACTAAACTCGCCGTATTGAGACATATCAGTCAGGAATGTGTTGATCTTGATTACATCAGCCATCGTTGCCCCAGCAACAGTGAGTAAACTCTCAATATTTTTGAAAACCTGGCTGGATTGAGTGTAAACGTCCCCACCAATCACATTGCCATCACTGTCTAGGGCTACCAGTCCAGACGTATAGATGGTGTCCCCTACCTTTACACCAGCACCAATATTATATTTTTTGGTCCAAGCCCAACCTGAATCTAAACACTCTTGTTTCTGCATACAATTACCGTAGTCTCAATGTTCAATTTTTACAATACTGAACATTGGTGCGAGGCTATCAGTAAATTACAAACAAAATAAGTAACTTAGCCAAAAGAAGGTAAATACCATTGGGGATAGCCTTTTTCATGAAAGTTTGATTTTATATTGATAATTAATAATTAAAACATTAAATTGCAGTTTCAATATCCAGCAACTGGGACCGGAGGACATCCATGCAGAAGAAACCATTGAGCGCCAAACAGACTAGGGCCATCTCCAAACTACTGATCGACAAACCCCGTGACCGAGCCCTGTTTCATGTGGGGATTGATTCGATGTTGCGCAGCTCAGACTTACGACACCTGACCGTGGAAGACGTGACAGACTCCAAGGGCATTGTGCGAGAAGAGTGCGGCATCACCCAGCAGAAGACCAAAAAGACGGTGACGTTTAACCTGAGTGAGACAACCTGTGCTGCGTTGCAGACCTGGATTGAAGTCAGCAGCAAGGGTAGCGGGGAATATTTATTCAGTGGTCGTACGAAGAACTATGCAGGCAAGGCGCTGAAAGAGCAGCCGATCAGCCAGATGCAGTATCAGCGGTTGGTCAAGGGCTGGATGGAGTTACTGGGGCTAGCTACCGATGACTACAGCACCCATAGCTTACGGAAAACGAAAGCCAGTGCAATCTATGACGCCACCAAGAACGTGGAAGCAGTTCGGCAGTTGCTGGGTCATGCCAGCGTTGCGGCTACCAGCGCTTATCTGGGCATCGAGCAAGCCAAGGCGTTAGATATCGCCAAGAATCACAAGATGTTTTGAACAAGTCACAGACCCTATATCATTTAATTGAGGGAGGACAATAGATGCCAAGAAGTAAGCCAGTTGATCTTGGAATAAAATATTTTGACACACGGAATTCAGCGATCGAATTTTTTAGATCTATGCTTCACAGCTATCGTAAGGGGCAACGCATTGAAGGGGAAGACGCAGAACTTTTGTGAAGATTGCTTGAAAGGCATCCTGAGTGTGATGAGAAAATTGATGTTGGTATTGAATTTTTATTCAAAGAAGCTCCTCCAGATGATCATGGTGATGTTTCTTGATTCAACGTGCAGATAGCAGCAAAACAGATTTCAGCTTTTACACTTGTATCAAGGGTGAGCCACCATCAATGAAGACGCAGGTTATGGGAGCTATGTGTGGTTACGTTCTAGAAGAAATCAAAACAGCAAAACGAAGATTGTTTAATGAGTTAAAAAATGAAGAGGGTAGGATCCAGTGCCCAGTTACGTGTGAATGGATTTCTTATTGAGAAACCCATGCTGATCATCAAGCACCAATGATTTTCGAAATTATAGCTAAGGCTTTTATTGAGAGTCACCGACTAACTTGGGAGAATTTCCCACTATCGGAGGGGAGAGATAACCAATATCTTGCAACATTCACGGACCCAGATCTTATCCCGAGGTTTCAGGATTTCCATCGTAGAATGTCAGCAGGCCATATCGTTTTAAAGCACAAAAAGCATAATCTGTACGAAGGTGGCTGGTACCGCCTACAAACAGAAGAGCACAGCAAGCAACTCTGCAGCTTGATGGTATGGATGAAAGGACTTTCGTGGTCCAGAGTGCTTGGTGTCCTTACATGCAGCATATAATGCTTTCCCCTCTCCCCTATTCACTTGCAGAGCACATCTTTCAACTGCGTGAGGAAGACAAGATTCAACAGCAGATTGCTTCCGTCAGGCGAGGATTAAGCAATTTGTGGATGCACCCGACCAACACCGAAAGGAATAGCCTCCCGTGGTAGGGTAAGGATCGCAGGCACTGCTGGTGCAGACGTGGTGACCTTCTCCAGCACTATTCAACAGTACTGATACCAACAGCCAGGCTGACTAATCTGTTTTGCTAATTTCCATCCAGAGTGTATCACCAAACACCCTCATACCTTCCATCACTATCATCATCCTAGTTCACAAAGCCATTGATGATGATTCCCACTCCACCCAGGATCAGTAGACTTCCCGCAATTTTCCCGATATTGATTAAGAGTCTATCCGCAAATAAAAGATTGGCTATTTTTCCCTTCTCGTCGAGCCTTCTTAGGAGG